>JAPKCR010000230.1 GCA_026421135.1 Sulfitobacter sp.
ATGCCTTGCGACCCTGTACCTTGGGTACCGGAACTTCTTTTGCCTCGACAGTGATTGTCTTGATCGCGGGGGTGTCCGTTGCCGGTGCCTCTTCAGGCTCGGCCATATCTGTCTGCGCTTCTTCGCCAGCGTCTTCGGTGCTTTCTTGATCTGCAATTACGGGTGGGGCGACCGGCGCAGGATCAGCGACAACAGGGTCGTCGGCCACCGGCGCAACCGCTACCGGGGCAGCTGCAGAACGGGTTTCGATCACAACTGTGTCAGGGGCCTGTGGCTCCATCGGGGCCAGGGCCATCGGATTCGGCAAAACCGGGTCATCGGCAGTGATGTCAGGCACCGTGCTTTCGGTCACTTGAGCAGGTGCTTCAATGACTTGGACCGTTTCGGTCGCTGCCAGTGGCGCTGTCATGGCCTCAACCGTAACTTCTGGCACACTGTCTTCACGCGGGGCTTCTACGATAACAACTGGCTCTGCCGTGGGTTGCGAATCTACCATTTCAGGGATCACAGCGACTGCGCTGGCGGGTTCTTGGGCTTTGATCTCATCCGGACCTGCGTCTGTAATTTGGGGGGGTGCGCCGATCGGCACCAAAAAGGACACTATGCCAGCCACCAAAATGCTGAACACACCACCTATAAAGATGCCCCCTAGAAAACCGCGTGCCATGACCGAATTACTCCTGCTTTTTGTTCCTGCATCGGCCGCTCTGCGAACCTCGTGCCCTTGACGATGGGTCTTAAGCCTGAACATGTATTGGCGAACATTATACCGTGGTTTGGTGCCGATCCTCTAGCCCTAAACCCCCGCTTGAACACAAAGAATTGCCATATGCTGCTGCTGATAGATAATTACGACAGTTTCACTTACAATTTGGTGCATTATCTAGGCGATTTAGGTGCCGAGGTCGATATCCGGCGGAATGATGCCATTTCGGTCCAAGACGCGATCGCGCTGAATCCGGCTGGCATCATCCTGTCCCCCGGCCCCTGTGACCCTGATCAGGCGGGTATATGCCTGCCTTTGACCAAAGCGGCAGCCGGCGCGGGCGTTCCGCTGCTGGGGGTATGCTTGGGTCATCAGACTCTGGGTCAGGCGTTCGGCGGCAAGATCGTTCGGGCCGATGACATTGTACATGGCAAGATGGGTCAGATGCATCACACAGGCAAAGGTGTGTTCGCCGGCCTGCCCTCGCCCTTTGCCGCAACAAGGTATCATTCGCTGGTGGTCGAACGTGCCACCCTGCCCGACTGCCTGGAAATCACGGCAGAGCTGGAAGACGGCACGATCATGGGCCTTCAACACCGCGAACTGCCCTTGCACGGCGTGCAGTTTCACCCGGAATCGATCCGGTCGGAACATGGTCACAAGATGCTGCAAAACTTTCTGGATGTCATAAAGGTGCCCGCATGAGCGAACGTCTAAAACCGCTGATCGACGCCGCTGCGAATGGCCCCCTGACCCGCGATCAGGCCGAAGAAGCATTCGGCATCCTGTTCGAGGGAGAGGCAACTCCGAGCCAGATCGGCGGATTCTTGATGGCCCTGCGGACGCGGGGCGAAACGGTTGATGAATTTGCCGCTGCAGCCCATGTGATGCGCGCAAAATGCCACCGGGTAAACGCGCCCGAAGGTGCGATGGACATCGTTGGCACCGGTGGCGATGGCAAAGGAACGTTGAACATCTCGACAGCAACCGCATTTGTCGTGGCGGGTGCTGGTGTGGTCGTGGCGAAACATGGCAACCGCAACCTGTCTTCTAAATCCGGTGCCGCCGACGCGCTGACGCAGATGGGTCTCAAGGTCATGGTTGGCCCCAAGGTGGTCGAGGCGTGCCTGAAAGAAGCCGGGATCGGCTTTATGATGGCCCCCATGCACCATCCCGCTATTGCCCATGTGATGCCAACCCGGTCCGAACTGGGCACCCGCACGATTTTCAACATCCTTGGCCCGCTGACCAACCCCGCTGGCGTGAAACGTCAATTGACCGGGGCCTATCGCCGCGATCTGATCCGGCCGATGGCTGAAACACTTGGCGCTTTGGGGTCGGAAAAGGCATGGCTTGTCCACGGGTCCGACGGCACTGATGAATTGACCATAACAGGTGTCAGCTGGGTTGCTGCGCTTAACCCCGATGGCACTGTAACTGAATTCGAGATCACGCCAGAGGACGCAGGCCTGCCCGTGCATCCTTTCGCGGAGATTGTCGGCGGCACTCCAGAAGAAAATGCGCGCGATTTCAATGCCCTGCTGGACGGCGTGCCGTCTGCTTATCGCGATGCGGTGCTGTTGAACTCTGCTGCGGCATTGGTAGTGGCCGATGCCGCGCCTGATCTGAAAACCGGTGTCGAAATGGCCCGCGCCAGTATCGATAGCGGGGCCGCGCGCGAAAAGATCACCCAAGTGGCCCGCATTTCGCAATCCGGTTGATGTTCGATCTTTCTAACCTTGGCGCGTGGCGCGATCTGCCGTTTTTCGATGACACATTGCCTGGGATCGAGGCTGCGTTGGCACAAGACGAACGATTGATCCTGCCCCCCCGTCATCAGGTATTTGCGGCGCTGGAACGGACCCAACCGAATGACACGCGTGTCATTATCCTTGGCCAAGATCCGTATCCCACACAGGGGCATGCACACGGTTTGGCATTCTCTGCAGAATCCGACACCCGCCCCCTGCCAAGGTCTTTGTCTAACATATTCAAAGAGATGCACGCTGACATTGGTGTGGCTCCAGCGACAGCAGACCTGCATTTTTGGGCGCATCAGGGGGTCTTGTTGCTGAATTCCACGCTGACGGTGCCTGCTGGCGCGGCCGGTGCCCACGCGAAACTGGGCTGGCAAATCTTGACGGCGCAAATTTTGCACCGGCTGTCAAATCGCCCGCGCGCCTATTTGCTGTGGGGTGCCCATGCCCACAAAGTCGCCAAAGACGTGGACCCACTGACAAACCTAAAAATCGAAACGGCGCATCCGTCGCCCCTGTCTGCGCGGCGCGGTTTTTTCGGGTCGCGCCCCTTTTCACGCAGCAATGACTGGTTGCAGGCACAAGGCCAAACCGCCATAAACTGGGCAACTCCGGAGACATCATGACAGACACCATTCTAGACAAGATCAAAGCCTACAAGCTGGAAGAAGTCGCCGCCGATAAAGCTGCGAAACCCCTTGAGGCCGTCGAGGCAGATGCCCGCGCCGCTTCACCAGTACGGCCTTTTGCCGATGCACTGTACGTTGCCGCCCGCGAAGGCTATGGCCTGATTGCTGAAGTCAAGAAAGCCAGCCCGTCCAAAGGGTTAATCCGCTCAGACTTTGATCCGGCCGCGCTGGCCGCCGCCTATGCTGCGGGCGGGGCGACATGCCTCTCGGTCCTAACTGACACGCCAAGTTTTCAAGGTGCCAAAGAATACCTTGCCGCCGCCCGCGAGGCCTGCGCCCTGCCCGTCTTGCGTAAAGATTTTATGTACGACACCTATCAGGTGGCCGAAGCCCGCGCCTTGGGTGCCGATTGCATTTTGATCATCATGGCGTCGGTCAGTGACGAACAAGCCCAAGAACTGGAAGCCGCCGCCGCCGAATGGGGCATGGATGCCCTGATCGAAGTTCATGACAAGGCCGAACTGGATCGCGCCGCGATGTTGAACAGCCGGATGATCGGCATCAACAACCGCAACCTCAAGACGTTTGAGACCAGTTTGGACACCACGCGCAGCCTGTCTAAGCATGTTGAAATGGATAAAATGATTGTCTCGGAATCTGGTCTAAACTCACCTGACGATCTGGCTGACATGGCGAAATACGGTGCCCGCGTGTTTTTGATCGGCGAAAGCATGATGCGTCAAGACGATGTAGAGGCCGCGACCCGCACGCTGCTTGCCAATCCGCTGCGCCCTGGAGGGATGTAAATGAGCCTGACGCATTTTGATTGTAAGGGCGATGCCCACATGGTTGATGTCTCGGACAAGCCCGTCACCTCGCGCATCGCTGTGGCCGAAACCTACATTAAGATGCAGCGCGAAACATTTGATATTATTACCGAAGGCCGCGCAAAAAAGGGTGACGTTATGGGCGTCGCGCGTCTGGCTGGCATCATGGCCGCAAAACGTACAGCCGATCTGATCCCGCTGTGTCATCCGCTGCCCATCACCAAAGTTTCGGTTGAATTGACCCCCGACGCCGAACTGCCCGGGCTGCGCATCGAGGCGACGGTGAAAACCACTGGTCAGACTGGTGTCGAGATGGAGGCATTAACCGCCGCATCCATCGCCGCGCTGACCGTCTATGACATGGCCAAGGCCGTGGACAAAGGCATGGAAATCGGCGGCCTGCGGGTGATGTTGAAAGACGGCGGCAAGTCGGGCCGCTTTGTGGCATCATGATTTCGGTCGAAGAAGCACTTTCAAACCTTTTCGATATTGTCGCCCCGATGGGGGTCGAGAACATACCCTTGCGCCGCGCCGCAGGACGCGTGTTGGCCCAAAACGTCACTGCAACGCGCACCCAGCCCCCATTCGCTGCGTCGTCAATGGACGGTTACGCCCTGCACCGAGCCGAAGTTGAACCCGACGCGATGTTCAAGGTGATCGGAGAAGCAGCCGCTGGCCACCGCTTTGAAGGGACCGTAAAGCCCGGTCAGGCCGTGCGGATTTTCACTGGTGCCCCGATCCCTGAAGGTGCTGATTTCGTTGTAATCCAAGAGGACACGACCCGTCGCGGTGATCTGTTGATGCTGGGCCATGATATTGACGGAAAAGACAATATCCGGCCAGCGGGCGGTGACTTCAAGGCGGGCGATGTCATGACTGCACCGCGCATCTTGCGTCCTGCGGACATTGCTTTGCTTGCCGCGATGAATATTGCCGAAATTCCCGTTCACATCGCCCCACAGGTCGCGATCATCGCCACGGGGGATGAACTGGTTCAACCGGGTGAAACACCGGGCCCCGATCAGATCATCGCATCGAACACCTATGGCCTTGCTGCGATGCTTGAACAGATGGGCGCTCGCTGCCGGATGATCCCGATCGCGCGGGACACTGCACCGTCACTGACCCAAGCCTTTAAGGTCGCGCGGGATGCCGATTTGATCATCACTATTGGCGGGGCTTCGGTCGGGGATCACGATCTGGTTGCCCCCGTCGCCGCCGAGTTAGGGATGAAACAGGC
>JAPKCR010000837.1 GCA_026421135.1 Sulfitobacter sp.
GTGTCGCAACTTGTCAAGCTTTTTTCTGGTGGGTTGCGGTTGCCGGAATCGGCGTGCACGGTCGATATCTGGGGCCTCGACATTGAAGGCAGTGAGTTGGTGTTTGAAAGCGGCGATGCTGACGGAGTATGTCACGTCACCGAACGCGGCCTGATTGCCCGCATGGAGGGCGCAAAGCCATCTGCGATGTTCCAGATCATGATTTCCTTAGAAGACGGGACCCCGATCCCGACGGACCCACGCCAAGCGTTGGCAAGTGTTGTGAATAAGTTCAAAGACAAAGGGCTTACGGCTGTCGTGGCGACCGAGCTTGAATTTTATTTGACGTCCGTCCAAGATGGCGTCGTCCAAGCCCCAACGCTACCAAATACTCATCAATCTACCACCAGCGGCAATGTTCTGTCCGTGGCCGAACTAGATTCCCTTAGCGATTTTTTAGATGATGTTTATGCAGCCTGCCGTACCCAAGATATTCCCGCAGATGCAGCTATTTCAGAGGGCGGCGCTGGACAATTTGAGATTAACTTACTGCATTGCGCTGACCCATTGAAGGCAGCCGACGACGCGGTTTTGTTCAAAGCGGTTGTTAAAGATGTAGCGCGCAAGCACGGGTTCTCAGCAACGTTCATGGCGAAGCCATTTGGCAATCAACCAGGTAATGGCATGCACGTTCATTTTTCGGTGCTTGATGATGATGGCAAAAATATCTTCGACGATGGCACTGACACGGGTTCTGATGTGTTGCGTTTTGCGGTGGCAGGTTTACTGAAGTCGATGCAAGAAAGTACGCTAATTTTCGCGCCACACCTTAATAGCTATCGCCGCATGCGGCCCAATTCCCATGCGCCAACGAGTGCCGCATGGGGATATGAAAACAGGACATGTGCGATCCGTATTCCGGGTGGGGCGAGCGTGGCTCGTCGCATTGAACATCGCGTTTCGGGAGCAGATTCAAACCCGTATCTAGTGCTTACTGCCATCCTTGGCGCGGCACTCAACGGCATGAACACGCAGGTTGAGCCAACAGCTCCAATCACAGGCAGCGCCTATCACGCCGGGGCGCCGACACTCCCGTTAGATTGGAACTCTGCCATCACTGCTTTTGCGACCGGAAAAACGATGCAAGATGTATTGGGTCCGCAACTCGTTCGCTTGTTCGCGCAGGCCAAGCAACAAGAATTACAACATTTCCTCAGCATCGTTTCTGACGCGGAATACCACACTTATCTGGAGACTGTTTGATGTCCAAAGCGCGCGCCTACGCTGGCAATGGTGACCATACCACAAGCTTTTACGCCGCATCCGCAAACATCCGTACACTGCGTCCCACACTGACGGGCAATCTGACATTTGATGTCTGTGTTATTGGCGCTGGTTTTTCGGGGCTATCCACCGCTTTGCATCTCGCTGAGCAGGGCCACAACGTTGCTGTCGTTGAAGGCGCCCGCATTGGTTGGGGGGCATCGGGGCGAAACGGCGGTCAAGTCGTCAATGGCTTGAACGCATCTTTGCGAACGATCAACCGCCGCTATGGGCAAGATACCGCCAACTTTGTCG
>JAPKCR010000231.1 GCA_026421135.1 Sulfitobacter sp.
CAATCATTGAAAAAGAGACGGGCGTGCCGGAAGAACGTCGGCAAGTGGCCAGTGTGTTCATCAATCGATTGAACCAAGGAATGCGGTTGCAGACTGACCCTACGGTGATTTACGGGATCACTAAGGGCGAGGGTGTTTTGGGACGTGGATTGCGCCGCAGCGAATTGCGCGCAGAGACGCCGTATAACACCTATGTCATCCCGGCATTGCCGCCGACGCCGATTGCAAACCCTGGTCGTGCAAGCTTGATGGCCGCTGCGCAACCTGTTGAAGAGGAATATGTTTTCTTTGTTGCGGATGGCACGGGAGGGCATGCTTTTGCAGTGACCTTGGAAGAGCATAACCGCAATGTGGCCGCTTGGCGTGTGATTGAGGCCGAACGGGGTGCAGCGGCGGCTGGTAATGCGTCTACGGGGGGCGACTGATCCTGAGAATGGGGCGGGGATTTTAAGAATTTCTTAACCATCGTAAGGGCTTGTAGGGTTTTGGTAACTTTGTTTTCCTTGACTTTGCGACCGCTCTGACGTAGATATCTAGGCATGCTAGACGAAATGGGCAGACGGCCCCGGATTAATTTCCGGTGGCCGTTTTTTCGTGTTCGCTCGGTTTTGGAGGTTCCAAACGAGAGGTATGAGCAAAATGACTATGATTACCCCGGAGCAAGAGATTGCTGAAAGCGAAGAGCATTTCAGAGCGCTTCAGTCAGCAATCCGCGACCTGCGTCGCGAAATTCAGAGCCTGAAAGAACAGGCCATTTCCGGGGAGGAATTAAATGAAACTGCGGCGTCAAAGGCACTGGGTAAAGCCAGCGGCATGGTGGCGACCTGCGTCAAAGTGGAGACCTATCTGAATGACTGTAGAAACAGGCAAGCGGGCATTGCCCGAGGGGGATATGCCCTTGATCTGGACCGAGCGCGGGCTGAGATCGGGTGCAAGTTGGATCGGCTCCGCCGATGTGGCGCTGCAAAACCAGTTTCTGAATGAACTAGATCAGGGAGAGCTTATGGCTCTCCCTTTTTTGTTCGAGTTCTGGGCAATGCCGCATCAGCTGCCGCCCGAGGGCAACTGGCGTTCTTGGGTAATCATGGGCGGGCGCGGTGCGGGCAAAACGCGGGCCGGTGCCGAATGGGTCCGCGCGCAGGTAGAGGGCGCGCGGCCGTTGGATGCGGGGCGCTGCCGCCGCGTGGCACTGGTGGGCGAGACTATCGAACAGGTCCGCGAGGTGATGATCTTTGGTGACAGTGGAATTTTGGCTTGTTCGCCAGCGGACCGGCGGCCCGATTGGGAAGCCTCACGCAAGCGTCTGGTGTGGCCTAACGGGGCGGTGGCGTCGGTGCACACGGCCCATGATCCCGAAGGCTTGCGTGGCCCGCAGTTTGACGCCGCGTGGGTCGATGAACTGGCAAAATGGAAGAAGGCCGAGGAAACATGGGACCAGTTGCAGTTCGCCTTGCGACTTGGCGATGATCCACGGGTTTGTGTGACGACTACGCCGCGCAATGTGGGGGTGCTTAAGAAGTTGTTGGCATCACCGTCAACGGTCAGCACCCACGCACCGACCGAGGCAAACGCCGCGAATTTAGCGGGGTCGTTTCTGGAGGAGGTGCGCGCGCGCTATCGCGGGACGCGGCTGGGGCGTCAAGAGCTGGACGGAGTGCTGCTGGCGGATACGGAAGGCGCGCTGTGGACATCGGAGACAATCGAAGGCGGGCGTGTGCGCGATTTGCCGGTGTTTGACCGGATTGTTGTAGGGGTCGACCCAGCAACGACGGCCGGGTCGGGATCAGATGAATGCGGGATAGTGGTCGTAGGAGCCCAAACCAAAGGGCCGCCGCAGAATTGGCGCGCGGTCGTCTTGGCAGATTGCACCGTGCAGGGAGCCACGCCATCGGGATGGGCGCGGGCAGCCATTTCAGCGATGGAGCAGCATGGCGCGGACCGGTTGGTGGTCGAGACCAATCAGGGCGGGCTTATGGTGGGTGAGGTGCTGCGCCAGATAGACCCGCTGGTGCCTTTGAAGTCGGTTCATGCATCACGGGGCAAGGTGGCTCGCGCCGAGCCTGTGGCAGCCTTGTACGAGCAGGGGCGGGTTGCCCATGTACGAGGGCTGGACGCCTTGGAGGACCAGATGTGTCGGATGACGGCACGAGGGTACGAGGGTGCCGGATCACCTGACCGAGTTGATGCGCTGGTATGGGCCTTGCACGAGCTGATGATAGAGCCTGCGGCGCATTGGCGGTCACCGGGGGTTCGCTTGCTATGACGAGGGTACGTGTGGTGCGCCGGTCCTTCGGGGAGAGTTTGTTTGGCAATATGAACTGGGGCGGTGTTGCGGGGGATGCGTACGGTCAGTTTTGGCAGCGTAAAGGCTTTGGTGGCATTTTGAATATGCGGACGATGCGCAGCAGTTCAGCGAAGTGGGCACAGGAGTGGGGCGATATGGTTTTTGATTTTCTAAGGCGCGGGGCGGCGGTTGATCTGCCCGAGCGTAAGGCATCGGCCACCGGGCCGGTGGTTGCCTATCAGACCAGTGGACGTGTGGCATGGAGCCCACGTGATGCAGTGAGCCTGACGCGGATTGGTTTTTGTGGAAATCCTGTTGGATTCCGGTCGGTCAAGTTGATTGCCGAGGCTGCCGCTGCTTTGCCACTGGTATTGCAGGATGCCGAGCGGCGCTATGACACCCATCCGTTGTTGGATTTGGTGAGCCGCCCCAATGGTGCGCAAGGACGGGCTGAATTGCTGGAAGCGCTGTTTGGTCAGTTGCTGCTGTCGGGAAATGGCTATGTCGAGGCTGTTGGTGGTGACGCGGGCGTGCCAGCCGAACTGCACGTGTTGAGATCTGACCGGATGTCGGTGGTACCCGGTGCGGATGGGTGGCCAGTGGCTTATGAATATGCGGTAGGTGGCCGCAAGCACCGGTTTGATGCCAGCGGCCCGCTGGTCCCGGTGTGTCACATCAAGAATTTCCATCCTCAGGACGATCACTATGGGTTTAGTCCCATGCAGGCCGCGGCGATGGCGATGGATGTGCATAATTCAGCTTCCAGGTGGAGCAAGGCACTGCTGGACAACGCAGCACGCCCATCAGGCGCGATCATTTACCGAGGGGCCGAAGGTCAGGGAAAATTGAGTGATGACCAGTACAACCGTTTGGTGACCGAAATGGAGAGCCATCATCAGGGGGCGCGCAATGCGGGGCGGCCGATGTTGCTGGAAGGCGGGCTTGATTGGAAGCCTATGGGGTTCTCACCCTCGGATATGGAGTTTCATAAAACCAAGGAGGCCGCTGCGCGCGAGATTGCGTTGGCCTTTGGGGTGCCGCCTATGTTGCTGGGAATCGCGGGGGATGCGACCTATGCCAACTACCAAGAGGCGCACCGAGCCTTTTATCGGCTGACGGTGTTGCCTTTGGCCACCCGCGTGACAGCGGCGCTGGCGCAGTGGTTATCCGGCTTTTCAGGCGAGGTGGTCGCGCTGAAGCCGGATCTGGACCAGGTATCCGCATTGGCACAGGAACGGGATGCGCAATGGGCGCGTGTGGCCAGCGCCGAATTCCTAAGCGAGGCGGAGAAGCGCAGCCTTCTGGGTTTGCCAGCGGTGGCGGCTGATGCGTGAGGGAACCCATCTGGACCAGTTCGAATGTGCGCCGGGGTTACGATTGCAAGCACATGAGCGGGTGAGTGCGATCCATCACGAGAACCTTTTGCAGCGGCTGGACCGGTTGGAGGAGATGATCGAGCGGCTGGAGCGGCGTCTGTGGCTTGCGGTCTATGGGGTCGTGGCGGTCATCCTGGCGCAAGGGGTACAATCGTTTCTGGTGGTCCAGCCCTAGGGAATTGAATTTCAAAGGAGACAGTCATGGAAAGTGACATGATTAACCCCGTCCATTGGTCGGGGAACGAAGGTGGCTTGCCTGCGATTAGCGGTGGTCTTGAGCACAAGTTCGCCCGTTTCGGGGACGGGATTACTGTGGAGGGTGGCACCGAGATTAGTGGATACGCCAGTCTGTTCGGCGCAGCCGACCAAGGTGGGGATGTTGTGAGCAAGGGGGCCTATACCGCGTCACTTGCCGCGGGGAGCAAAGCCGGACGCAGGATCAAGATGTTGTGGCAGCACGATCCCAGTCAGCCCATCGGCGTATGGGACGAGGTGCGCGAAGACGCCCGCGGTCTGTGGGTCAAGGGGCGCATTCTGGAGAGTGTGGCGCGGGGGCGTGAAGCCGCTGCTTTGATTGCGGCGGGGGCCATTGACGGATTGAGCATCGGCTATCGCACGGTGCGGGCTGCAAAGAACGATGCAGGCCAGCGAATGCTGACTGAGCTGGACCTTTGGGAGGTGTCACTGGTGACCTTTCCAATGCTGCCCACGGCACGTGTCACGGCAAAGAGTGACTTCGTCGCGGTGGGGGACGTGATGCGCGAGATGGCAGAAGCGTTTGAAGAGGCGCGGGCTCAGATGAAAGCCAGAGAGCCCCGGCCGAAATTTCCAACTTTAACTAAGGGTATGTGAATGGATCAGATGGAAACCAAATCGCGTGGCGCACCTGCGTCAGCCGCAGAGGAAGTCCGCGAGGCCGTGACTGGCTTTGTACAGGATTTCAAAGGCTTTCAGGCCGAATTGACGACCAAGTTGCAACAAACAGAAGAGCGAATGACTATGTTGGACCGTAAAATGACTTTGCCTGCGCGTACACCTTTGGGCGGTGCGGTGGAGGCGGGTGCGCCGCATCAAAAAGCGATGAACGCCTATATCCGCAATGGCGATGATGACGGGTTGCGCGGTTTGGAAATGGAGAGCAAATCGCTGTCGTCGGCCGTGAATTCCGATGGGGGCTATCTGGTAGATCCGCAAACCTCTGATCGGGTTAAGTCGGTGTTGAATGCCACGGCATCAATCCGAGCGATTGCATCGGTCGTTCAGGTTGAAGCGACATCCTATGACGTATTGGTAGACCACACTGACGTTGGAGCTGGTTGGGCCACAGAGGCCGGCTCGGTCGGGGAAACCGACACGCCGCAGATTGACCGCATTACCGTTCAGTTGCACGAGCTGAGCGCCTTGCCGAAAGCATCGCAGCGTCTTCTGGACGACTCTGCCTTTGACATCGAAGGCTGGCTGGCCGGTCGTATTGCGGACAAGTTCTCGCGGGCCGAGGC
>JAPKCR010000838.1 GCA_026421135.1 Sulfitobacter sp.
CTCGATCCGGCGCAGGTCAAACCGCTGGCAGCGCGACAGAACGGTCACCGGCACCTTGCGGATTTCGGTGGTGGCAAAAATGAACTTCACATGCTCGGGCGGTTCCTCAAGCGTCTTGAGCAGGGCGTTGAACGCCCCCGTCGACAACATGTGAACTTCATCGATGATATAGACTTTGTAGCGGGCCGACGCTGCGCGATAGTGCACGCTGTCAATGATCTCGCGGATATTGCCGACCCCGGTGTTTGATGCGGCGTCCATTTCCATTACGTCGACGTGGCGGCCTTCCATGATGGCTACACAATGTTCGCATTCACCGCATGGTTCGGTGGTTGGCCCACCCTCACCATCCGGACCGATGCAGTTCATCCCTTTGGCGATGATCCGTGCGGTGGTAGTTTTGCCAGTGCCCCTGATTCCGGTCATGATAAACGCCTGCGCGATACGGTCGGCCTCGAACGCATTTTTCAGGGTCCGCACCATGGCATCCTGTCCGACCAGATCGGTAAATGTCTCGGGCCGGTATTTGCGGGCAAGAACGCGGTAGGCGGAGGGTGCTGACATGGGGGTCCTTCGGGGATTCGGGTTGCATCACAAGATAAGGCGGGTGCGGGCCAGCGTCCACCGTTGTTGGGGCACAGATTGATAAGCGTTGAATGCGCAGCCTGCTAAGGGTTAAACTTGAACGAACTGATTGAATTTTCATGGGGGGCACGCAATGCGGCTGAGAGGGATACGGCGAAGCAAGAATGTTGAAGTACGTGGCGGCCGCGGTGGTGGTGGTCGCGCAGGCGGTCTGGGGCTGGTCGGGGTTCTGGCCGTTTTGGCGATCGGCTATTTCACCGGCATTGATGTGTCGCCTTTGATCGGCGCTGGTGGCGGCCAGACTCAGCAGGGCACGCAGGTCAGCCAAGAGCATTCGCCGGCCACACAGTTTTCAGCGCAGGTGCTTGCCACGACCGAAGATGTGTGGGGCAATCTGTTCCCCAACCAACTGAACCGGGAGTATATGCCACCACAGTTGGTCGTGTTCTCGGGCGTGACGCAAAGCGCATGCGGCGGCGCATCAGGTGCATCGGGGCCTTTCTACTGCCCGGCGGACCAAAAGGCATATCTAGACACCCAGTTTTTCGACATGCTGGCGCAGCGTATGGGGGCTGGCGGTGACTTTGCTGCGGCCTATGTCATTGCCCACGAAGTTGCGCATCACGTGCAAAACCAGTTGGGTATATTGCCCAAAGTTGATGCGCTGCGTCGACAATCCTCAACCGCCGAGGCCAATGCGCTTACGGTCCGGTTGGAGCTGATGGCCGACTGCTTGTCGGGAATTTGGGCGAAGAACGTCAAAGGCCTGATGGAGCGTGGTGATCTAGACGAAGCGCTGAATGCGGCTCGCAAGATTGGCGATGACTATCTGCAACAGCAAGCAGGCCGTGCGCCGCAGCCGCATACCTTTACCCACGGGACGTCGGCACAACGATCAGGCTGGTTCCAACGCGGGTATGACAGCGGTCAGGTCGGTCAATGCGATACCTTTGCCGCTGACCAGTTATAG
>JAPKCR010000232.1 GCA_026421135.1 Sulfitobacter sp.
GCCCGTATCACAAACGACGCATTCAGTATGACAAATTAACGCCAATGGTCCTGTAAAACAATGGTTTGAGGATCGTATCTTGACGATGTTCTCGATATGTTCCAAAAGAATTACATGGATCGTGAAGACGTTAGATATAAACTTGCTGGGCGGGGGACATCGTCAAACCATTCAGGGCGGTTTGAGCGTTTTTCCACGACCGCAATTGATGACGGTTGGGCAGGCGATGATGAGCCGTTGCCCGTGTTGCGCACCCAAGTCAGCGTGGAAATCCCGCGCAGTGTGATCAGCTATAATCGGTCGCCAGATTTACCGTTTGACCGGTCGATCAACCCCTATCGTGGCTGCGAACATGGATGCGTCTACTGTTTCGCCCGCCCCAGTCACGCCTATTTGGGGCTGTCGCCGGGCCTGGATTTTGAAACGCGGCTGATTGCGCGGCCAAGTGCGCCGGATGTGTTGCGCCGCGAACTGGCGGGAAAACGCTATCAAGTGGCCCCCATCGCGATCGGCACCAACACCGATCCTTATCAACCGATTGAGAAGGATCACCTGATCATGCGGGGTCTGCTTGAGGTTTTGTCAGACGTCAACCACCCCGTGGCGATCGTCACCAAGGGCAGTCTGATCGAGCGGGACATTGATATTTTATCTGATATGGCGCAGCGGGGGCTGGTGCGGGTCGGCATTTCAGTAACCACGCTGGATGCAAAGTTAAGCCGCTTGATGGAGCCGCGCGTGCCAGCACCAAAGCGGCGGTTGCAGGTCATCGAAAGGTTGGCAGACGCAGGAATTCCGGTGCGGGTCATGGCGTCGCCCTTGGTGCCTGCGCTGACTGACCCCGAATTGGAAGGGATTTTGCAGGCTGGTCGCGACGCAGGCGCGCAATCGGCCAGTTGGATCATGCTGCGGTTGCCACGCGAGGTGTCACTGCTGATGCAAGACTGGTTAGCACAGCATTACCCCGATCGGGCGGGGCGTATTATGGCGCGGCTGCGCGAAATGCATGGGGGAAAGAAATATGATGCGAATTGGCACACCCGTATGCGCGGGGAGGGTCCCTATGCCGAGATTATTGCTCAAAGGTTTGATCTTGCGGTCAAGCGGCTAGGGCTTTCAACCTTGCTGCCGCCAATGCGTTGCGATCTGTTTCGCCCGCCCAAACGGGCGAGCGCGCAGTTGGATTTGTTTTAGCTGGACTTTGCAGCCCGGCGTCCTCGCCGCGGACCCCGCACCGGACCTTCGCCATCCGTACCATCGCTGGCCGAAGTGAACGGCCCCAACGCTTCTACGATCTGTTCCAGTGTAGGGGCGTCACCTTTGGGGCGGCTATCAAGGGCCGCGCGCATGTGAACCAGATGCTCTGGCATGGTGCCGCAACACCCGCCAATGATGGACGCGCCGCAGTTGCGGGCCATTTCGGCATAGTCGGCCATTAACTCGGGCGTACCGTCATAATGGATATGCCCTTCGACATATTTGGGGATACCTGCATTGCCTTTAGACACGATCGGCGTTGGCATGCCTTTTGAGGCAAAGCCCAAAACCGTGCGCAACACGTCGGACGCCCCTGTGCCGCAATTGGCACCATAAGCCAGCGGACCGTTTTCGAGCGCATGCACCATGTCGACCATCGCTTCGGACGTCAGACCCATCATGGTGCGGCCGGCGGTGTCAAAGCTCATCGTGCCGACCCAATCAAGACCAGCCAGCTTGAACCCTTCAGCAGCGGCGCGGTATTCTTCGGGGGCGCTGATGGTTTCCAGCCAACCCACATCGGCACCGCCAGCTTTCAGACCATCTGCGGTTTCGTGAAACATCTCGACGGCCAGCGCATGGGTAAGGGGGCCAACAGGTTCCATGATTTCGCCCGTGGGGCCGACCGATCCGGCCACGATGACTTTGCGGTCTGCCTTGTCGGCAACTTCGCGGGCCAGTTCGGCGGATACGCGGCTAAGTTCATGCGCGCGCTTTTCAGCGCCGTGCAGCTTCAACCGCGATGCATTCGCGCCAAATGAGTTGGTTAGAAAGATGTCGCTGCCAGAATCAACGGCACCTTTGTACAATTTGATGATGTTTTGCGGCTCGTCAGTGTTCCACATTTCAGGCGCATCGCCCGACATCAGCCCCATGTTGAACAAATTGGTGCCTGTGGCACCATCGGCCAACAGCGTGCCTTTTTCAGCCAGAAGGTCGGTCAGGGGATTGGACATGAAAAAGCTCCGCTAAAGGTGTATTGCGCGTCATCTCACGATGCCAAACGTGGGGCAACCTCATAATTTTCATCATCGTGATGAGGTTGATCACTGATTGGCTCAGTTGATGGGCGGTGAATAGCGCGGGCTATATCCGCCAAGGCAAGTGCCAGCAGGACGCGGTTTGGGGCTGCAGCATAAAGCGGTTGCCAGACTGGTCGGAAGCTCGATTTGAACTGGCGCAGACCCGGCCCGCCCATTTTGCGCACCGCAACTTGGGACAATTTGCGCATGAGAGCAGAAGAGGGATCGGGGCAAGCGGGCACGGCGGCTAGGCTAAATCGGGCAATGCCATGGCGTGCAGCCGTGCAAATTGCCGAGTGTACAAGGCTGTGCATGGTGCCATCCGGCGCGTCCGGATCTTGGCGCATCAGATCAAGACACCATTCCCGGCTAGTGTGGTGAAAACTGGCAAATGCAACGAGTCGACCATCAAGGTGGGCCAGAAACACCTTTTGATGTGACAGATAGTCAGGGCAAAAACTGCCCATCGTGCCACTGCGCGCACCTCCGCGGGCGCGCTGCCACAGCCCGTCAATTCGTGCCATATCCGAAACGGGCAGGCTGGTGGCTTGGAACACAGAAACGCGTGCCTTTTCTGCCGCGCGCAGTTTACGCCGCAAGCCGCGGTAAGGGGCAGCTGTGGTTTGAAAATGCAGAGGGCTAAGAACAGCCTCGTCCGCGATATGAGACAAGAACCACCCTTTTTGACGTGCAAGCAAGGCTGTGCGGGCGGAACATTTGTACAGGCCCGGGATCAGGTCTTGGTCGCGCGCTGCCTTTAGGACTGTCCCAACCGGATCAGGAGCCGTCTTTGAAATGGGATCAAACAGGGCACAAAGCGTTTGCCCGCTGTGCCAAAGGGCGCTGTGATCAGCGATGAACCCGCCATTTTGCCGGATCACACCCACCTCGGCCCGTGGCGCGTTTGAGATGCTATGGTCCGAACGGCATGGTTCGACAGGAAGACGAGCATAGGGCCTCAACATCAGCGCCATCGCGACCAACGCTGGGACGGCGTAATATATTGCACGAAATGCGATTATCCCGCTTAGCATCTGGACCGAGTTGCCATCCGGCAGGCCCGCGAAAAATACCAGTTCAAACGGTCCGACACCCCCTGGTGTGCCGCTCAACAAGGCAGCCCCAAGGGCAATCAGGAACAGCGGAAGCAGCGCGGAATAGGCGATCTCGCCTCCGGGAATAAGCAGGTAAAGGGCGGTCGACGCCGCGCCCACATCAACGGCGGTCCACAGCAAGATCGAGCCAAGGGCGCGGAAACTAGGCAGCCGGACAGAAAAACGGCCCAGTTTGACGGTTGGGTGCAAAAATAAACCGATTATTGCGGCGGGCAGCACAAGCACGATGATCAAAGACGGCCAAAACATGAAGGACGGGGACGGCAGAACAAGGCAGACCACCGCCGTGATCACCAGCAACGCCATCATAAAAGACAGGCACACAAAGAAAGACAGACGCAACGCCAACGTCATGGATATGTCGGGCAACATGCGCCAGCGTGCCAAGGCACCGGACAGAACACCCAAGCCAAGGGTCTGCGCCAAAGCGATGGCAATCGTACCAGCCCCGCAAGCTTGCTGTTTGGGAATACCGCTGCCCAAATGACGATGCGCTATGGCATCATACCGTCCAAGCGCCAGGAAGCTTAGGCAAGTGCAAAAGATTGCCAGAATAACGGATGCACCATCAAGCCCGCGTAGTTCTGCCGCGACATTCTGCCAGAAACCGGCAGACACCTGTCCACCTAAAGCCCATAGGCATGCCGCACCTATTGCCACAGACACAGCCAATTGCACGGCGCGTGCACCTTGCCCCATAAAAAGCCGATTTATCATGGTTGTATCCCCAGACCCAACTTGGAAAGGAGATTGCCCCGCAATGGCCTGCCAACGCGTTAAGACCATAAAAAACGCGCCTCAGATTTTAATCAAAGGCGCGCTTGTTCGCTTGAATTGGAAAATGGGTCAGGTCACTTAAGGTCTCGCATCAACTGTGCTTTGGCCTCGACCATCAGTTCGGCCATCTTCGCACGAATTGTGGACTCCTCGGCGCGATCGCCAAGGTCACCTGATACTTTGCGATATACGTCTTCTTCGCCAGCTTCTTCAAAGTCGGATTTGACGACCTCTATCGCATAGGCCGATGCATCGTCGCCAGTTTTTCCCAACAGGCCTGCGGCCCAAAGGCCTAACAGTTTGTTGCGCCGCGCCTCGGCTTTGAACTGCATTTCCGAATCGTGTGCAAACTTGTTTTCGAATGCCTTTTCACGGTCGTTGAAGGTGGTCATCATTGGTCTCCTCGAGATTGGACTTTTTGTTCATAGTACATGGGAACGGATCCCGCCACCAGCAAGTACAAGCTTCGCGCACCAGCAGGGGGCATGCGCTTGCGCGAAAGGGATGGTTGGACTATGTGACACCACAAAGGACCGACGGCCCCCGCCGTTCACCTGAAGTCTGGAAGGCATGCGCATGGCCCGTCGCACCAAAATCTATGAAGGCAACGCCAAGATCCTCTATGAGGGGCCGGAGCCGGGAACAATCGTCCAGTATTTCAAGGATGACACTGCTGCCGTCGGTGCGGGCAAGCAAGCTGTGATTGAGGGCAAAGGTGTCCTGAACAACCGGTTGTCCGAGTTCTTTATGACCGGGTTGAATAACATCGGTGTGCCGACACATTTCATCAAACGGATCAACATGCGCGAGCAATTGGTCCGTCAGGCTGAAATCATTCCGCTTGAAATTGTTGTGCGCAACTATGCCGCGGGCAGTTTTTCGAAACGTCTGGGGATCGAAGAAGGCACACAATTGCCGCGCCCTATCGTCGAATACCACTATAAGAACAACGATCTGGGTGATCCGTTGG
>JAPKCR010000839.1 GCA_026421135.1 Sulfitobacter sp.
GAGAACGCCTATTTCTGGAAAAACGCCGCACAAAATTTGTGCAGCGTTACAATTCTAGCGACTACGGCGGTGTCAGATCAACCGACGAGAAACAACGTGGTAAACAGCTTGGGGTCGATACTTTGCGCGGCAAAGGTGTCGCCTTGGGTCAAAATACTGATCGCGTCGTGGCTGTGCAGGCTTTCCTGATGGCTGGCCACGACCCGAAAATCGCCAATGCGCGGATCGGCCTGCAACTGCTCGCAAAACAAACGCGCCGCATCCTCGACAAAGATGGGATTGGCGGCGTTCAACTCGGCAAAGGCTTGTTCATCCTCGCGTTTGACCATCACTTGGGTCTCGGTGGGCACCGCACGGCGGGCCGCCTCGATCAGGTCCTCAAACCACAGGCAGTCCGCATCATAATTCACATCAATCGAAATCCGCGCAACAGAGCGTTGCGAATGCGGTGTCGCCAACTGCCCCCGCGTGGCGCGGGCGTGTTCAGACAGTTCCAGCGAGCACGGGCAGGTCGATGAATAAACATAATCCAGATGCATGATCTTTTTGCGGACGCCCGCTACTTCAACCAACTCCAACGCAATGTCGTAATACTGATACCCTGACAGGCCAGACCGCATGCTTTCGATCTTCATCGGAAAGGAAAAACGCATCTGTATCCGCGCATCAAGGCTCTCTAGATCGGCCTTATAGTCATCCAGCGCGGCTTCCATCACCTCAAAGCTGAATGTCTCGTCACCGTGCTTGTAAAAACTGCGCATGATGCGCGACATGTTGATGCCTTTTTTTTCAGCCTCAAGGCTGACCGATCCGGTCACCGATGTTTCAAGCGTCAAATCACCATTGTCGCGGGTGTGAAACCGCAGGGGTACCCGAAAGTTTGAAATTCCAACATGCTGGATTTGCTGTTTGGCCCCGCGGATCAGGCTGGACGGCCCGTTCTGCAGGTCTGGCAACGTCGCCTTGTAGTTATCGCCTATGGCAAAATCATTAGGGTATACGCGGCTAAATTCCGGGTATTGGTCGACATTGGTCAACAGCCGCGCCAAGGACGGGTCTAGCGCGTCAATGTCCGATTGGCTCGCTTGAGAGGCCCAAGCCCGCAGCGTATCCAGCGCCGCAACAGCGGCGTCGCGGTCAGGTGAATCGGTAACGGGTGCGACGACATTCATGATTGAGCCCCCCTCGGTAGCTGTACAATATATAAGGTAATCATCGCACCGTTTCCATCAAACTGCTGAAAATAGTGGAAAAGGCCGTCAGAAACCTACGCAGACTTGTCCAAAGCCTGTTTGATGTCCGCAAGCAGATCATCCACGTCCTCAAGCCCAGCCGACATGCGCACCAATCCATCCGAGATGCCCAAAACGTCTTTTTGTTCCTGTGGCAAACGCTGATGCGTCGTGGTGGCGGGGTGTGTGGCAATTGACTTGGCATCGGCGAAATTGTTGGAAATGGTCATAATTTCCAACGCGTTAAGGAACTTGAAACAGGCCTCTTTGCCGCCCTTCACTTCGATTGCAAAAACGGTTCCACCAGACGGGGCCTGCGC
>JAPKCR010000840.1 GCA_026421135.1 Sulfitobacter sp.
CGATAAACTTTATTCATCAGAGGATCAGATGGAGGGGGCCCGCGCCTTTGCCGAAAAACGCGATCCGGTTTGGAAGGGCAAATAAAGCCAGTGTTTGCAATGCGTGACGGGCTTGGGCTATCTGAAATGGCATCAGTCACTTTCGGGCAATACCAATGAAAATCATGTTTGTTCACCAAAATATGCCAGGTCAGTATCGCGAGCTGGTGCAATGGCTTGCGGATACGGGCGAACACCAGATTTACTTTCTCACGCAGCGGCAAAATCCCCCCAGTTTCAAAGGGGTAGAATCGCGGATTTACAAGACCCATCACAAGCCCGCCAAAGATGCCTATGGGCTGTCCAAGAACTGGGAAGAATGTGCCGGAAACGGTTTGGGTGCCGCCCGTGCTGCGCGCCGGATTGAAAAGACCGAAGGTTTTAAGCCCGACATCGTTATCGGCCATGTCGGCTGGGGCGAATTGACCTTTTTCAAGGACGTTTGGCCCGATGTGCCGATCATTGGTTTTTTTGAATATTTCTACAGCGATAACGGTGGTCCTGTCGGCTTTGACCCCGAAGACCCGGTAACCGAAGACACGGCGTTTTTGCTGCGTGCACGCAACGCGGTGCCGCTGGCAAACATTGAAACTGTCGATTTGGGGCTTAGCCCGACCTATTGGCAGCGCGACCGTTTCCCAGAAAGCTTTCATGATAAACTGTATGTCTGCCACGACGGTATCCGGACGGATCAGCTGAAACCGAACCCCACGGTGCGGCTAAAGCTGGGCCGACTTGATCATGAGCTTACCCGCGAAGACGAGATCGTCACCTATGTTGCCCGTAACCTGGAGCGGACGCGAGGGTATCATGTTTTCATGCGCGCTTTGCCTAAAATACTAAAAGAACGCCCTAATGCGCGGGTTTTGGTGTTGGGCGGAAATGACACGTCTTATGGTGGCAAAAGCAAACACCCCGGCGGACTTCGCGCCGAGATGGAGGCCGAGGTCGGCAGCGATGTCGATTGGAGCAGAGTACATTTCTTGGGCAAGTTGCCTTATGAGGACTATCAGAAGATCGTTCAAATCAGCCGCTGCCATCTGTATTTGACGATGCCGTTTGTGCTGTCGTGGTCGCTGCTTGAATCCATGTCGATGGAGGCGACAATCGTTGCGTCCGATGTGGCACCCGTACGCGAGGCGATCCGCCATGGCGAAACTGGATTGCTGTGCGATTTTTTCGATCCCACGGCCTTGGCCGATCAGGTGGTCGATGTTCTGTCCACACCTGCCAAGTATGCCCACCTTGGCCCTGCCGCACGCAAGCACGTCGTCAAGACATATGATTTCATGACCAAATGCCTGCCCGAGCATATCACACAGATCAACGAACTTGTGCCCACTGACAAGCGGATCAAGCTGCCGTTGGAACAGGACTGAACCGATGGATAAGACGCTACTATCGATTGGCCACGGCTATAGCGCGCAGGCATTGGCAAAACGGTTGCTGCCCAACGGGTGGCGCATCGTTGGAACAACACGCAGCGCTGATAAGGTGGATAAGATCGCCG
>JAPKCR010000841.1 GCA_026421135.1 Sulfitobacter sp.
TTGGTACGTCATCAGAGGGTCCAAGTGGTGCATAGTGTTCCTCAGCAGCGGCTGCAATTTGCACGTCTTGACCTGAAGCTTCGATATAATAGCGCCCCATAAGCCCTTGAAGTTCTGGAAACTCATAGACCATTTCAGAGCTTAGGTCTGCTTTGGCCAAACGCGCAGCTTTTTCGGCCATATCAGGGTCTGCCCCAACCGCCAGAGCCAACTCACGCGCCAACGTCGCCATGCGGTTCACCAACTCTGCTTGGGTGCCAAGCTTGTTATGGAATGTAACGTTTTCAAGCGACTTCAACCAAACGCTCATATCTGACTTCGCAACGCGAAGGTCGTTTTCCCAGAAGAACTTTGCATCCGCCAAACGAGCCGACAATACCTTTTGGTTGCCCGCAAGGATCGTAGCACCGTTGTCAGCTGTTGTGCAATTTGCCACGGTAATGAAGCGCTCAATACGGCCCGTTTTGGCGTTACGTACTGAGAAGAACTTTTGATGCTCGCGCATCGAGGTCTGCAGCACTTCGGCTGGTAGCCCCAAGAAATCCTCACCAATCTCACCCATCAAGACAACAGGCCATTCAACAAGGCCTGCCACCTCAGCCAAAAGACCCGCGTCTTCAACAACCTCAAAACCAGTTGCAAAAGCCTGATTGGTCGCGTCGTTCCAAATTGCGTCTGCCCGTTCATGAGCATCAAGCACCACATGTGCCGATTTCAGTTTGCTAGTGTAGTCATCAAAGTTGTTCACAGTGATACTATCTGGAGACAAGAAACGGTGGCCATGGGTCGTATTCCCAGAGATGATCCCATCGACCTGAAGCGGCACAACAGTTGCGCCTTCTTCAGAGCTGGTGATGCATAGAATAGAGTGCAGCGGGCGCACCCATTTCAACGTCCCTTTTCCCCAACGCATGGATTTCGGCCATGGGAAATTGCGGATTGTACGCTCTAAAACCTCAGCCACGATATCTGCGGCGGGGCGTCCCTCTTTAGTAATCTTGGCGAAAAAGATGTTCCCCTTGGGCGTTTCACGTTCCTCAAGATCGCCGCGGGTCAAACCTGCACCGCGCAAGAAACCTTCGATTGCTTTTTCAGGGGCATCGGCCCTTGGGCCTTTGCGTTCTTCGACAATTGTTGCCGACGCATCAAGCATACCTTCAACGGTCAGCGTTAGGCGGCGCGGCGTGCTAAACGCGGCGACTGAGGCATAGGTTAAGCCAGCCTCCACCATACCATCAGTAACAAGTTTCTTTAGATCATTGGCCGCACGTGTCTGCATACGGGCCGGAATTTCTTCGGAGAAAAGTTCGATTAATAGATCAGTCATTCTGTTGCTTCCCGTCCTGGGCATTCTTCGCCAACGATAGTGCCATCATAGGCTTTGTCGCCGCAGTCATTGAGATCGTGCCATATATAGCCACGTCCGTCGTCCGTGATGGCAACGATGCGGTCAACGCCGAAGTGGACGTTTTTCTGGCTAAGAAAAGGAACAGCTGTTCCTGCCGCCAACTCTGCACCGATTGCGGCTGCATCAAAGCAGTCGAA
>JAPKCR010000233.1 GCA_026421135.1 Sulfitobacter sp.
CGTGGGAAAACTTGAGCGGCAATTGATTGCACTAGATGTAGTGGTTTGTTTCCATTTTTTATCACAATAAGGTAAAATTCCCGTGATTGCTTCGACTAGATGTTGTGATCTTGGCCTGTGCAGAACCAAATCCTGTGTGTTTTCCCGAAAAAAAATGTAGACGCCCATGAATTCCCATGGCATCCCTAGTACATCAGATGAGAACGAGACACGGGGCACCAAACGACCCCAACGACCAAATAAAACTCTAGCAGGTTCATACAGGCACCTCGCTTTCATCAGACCAAGAGATCCGGCGCGCGAGCGAGCAGACATCCCCCCAGGTGGCGCGCGCAGTCGGACTTCCCCGCAAACGCGGGATACGCGGCGGGTTGATCAGTGGCAGCAGATCAACCCGCCGTTTTTACATCTACCACCGGGGATATGAAATTCAGACGCAACCGCGTCACAGGCAGGGGCAGACACGTGAGCCGTAGGTTCAGAGGCGAAAGCCAACACAAGGTCGATACGAAGGGGCGGGTGTCTATCCCAGCCTCTTTTCGTCGTGTGTTGGAAGCCGGTGATCCGAATTGGCAAAACGGTGGCACGCCTGAACTGGTGATCGTTTATGGCGACACCCGCCGCAGCTATCTAGAATGCTATACCATGCAAGCAATCGACGAGGTCGATGACAAGATCGACGCATTGCCGCGTGGATCAATGGAGCGGAAGATGCTGCAACGGCTGTTCCACGGACAGTCCTTTCCCACATCTGTTGATGAAACGGGCCGTTTGGTGCTGCCCGCAAAATTACGCAACAAGATTGATCTGGAGGGCGAGGCTTTCTTTATCGCCGCCGGTGATACGTTCCAGATCTGGAAGCCCGAAACCTACGAAACCGAGGAAAAAGCCCGCGAAGTGGAATGGCTGGACGATCTGCCAGAAGACTTCGACCCAATGGCCTTCCTGGATGGCAAGCCGGAGGCATAAGCGACATGACCGCTGCCTCTGACACACCCTCGGCCCCCCATACACCGGTACTTTTGCGCCCCTTGTTGGCTGCGGTTGCCCCTGTCAAAGGCCGCTGGCTGGACGGAACGTTCGGCGCGGGCGGCTATACCCGTGGCCTGCTGGACGCAGGTGCCGATCAGGTCATAGCCGTTGACCGTGACCCGTTGGCGTTCGAAATGGCGCAAAGCTGGGCAGCTGAATACGGCGACCGGATTGTCATGCAACTCGGCGTATTTTCCAAGATGGACGAATATGCCCAAGACCTTGACGGGGTGGTATTGGATCTAGGCGTGTCTTCAATGCAGCTTGATCTGGCGGAGCGCGGTTTTTCCTTTATGCGCGACGGGCCGTTGGACATGCGGATGAGCCAGCAAGGCCCGTCAGCCGCTGATATCGTTAACGAAGCCGAAGAAGAAACCATCGCAAATATCTTGTTTCAATTCGGCGAAGAACGCGCCAGCCGCCGCATTGCCAAGGCAATCGTGCGTGCCCGCGAAGAAGCACCGATCACGACAACATTGGAACTGGCAGGGTTGGTTGAGGGCTGTTTGCCCCGCTCGAAACCCGGTCAGTCGCACCCTGCGACCCGCAGTTTTCAGGCGCTGCGAATTGCGGTGAACAATGAATATGGTGAATTGTTCGAAGGGCTTATGGCCGCTGAACGGGCGCTAAAGCCCGGCGGGCAATTGGCCGTCGTTACCTTTCATTCAGTCGAAGACCGCATGGTCAAACGCTTTTTGACAGCGCGGGCAGGGGCAGGCGGTAACGCCAACCGCTTTGCCCCCGAAGCCACCCCCGAACCTCCGCAGTTCAAGATTATCAAGCGCAAGGCCATCGGGCCCGATGCGCAAGAGCTTGAGGAAAATCCGCGCAGCCGTTCTGCAAAACTGCGCGTTGCCATTCGTACTGACGCACCTGCCGGATCCGTTGATGCAAAATCGCTCGGAATGCCCACCGTCAAAGGATTTCTGCCATGAGAGCCGTGCTTTACGTCCTCACCACAATGTTTGTCATCGGATTGGCATTTTGGGCCTACCGCGAAAATTACGCCACTCAAAAAGCGCTGAGCGATACCGACGATCTGCGTCATGAAATCCGCGAGGCGCACAGCCGTTTGGCCGTGTTGCGGGCCGAATGGGCCTATCTCAACCGCCCTGACCGGCTGCGTGATCTGGCGGAAATGAACTTTGACCGCCTTGGGCTGTTGCCGCTGCACCCCGACCAGTTTGGCGCGATTGATCAGGTGGGGTTTCCACCACTGCCTGACCTGCCGGTGTTCGATATCACCGAAGGCGTCGACGTATCCACCATGGAGGCATCAGAATGATCCGTACCCCGCTGCGTCCACTAGCCCGAATTCTTGAGGCGCGCCAAAAAGGCGAAAACCCCGACGCGATTGAACGCGAAAACACGCGTATCCGGCACGAACAGATGCGCGACAGCGCGCGCCAGCGTGCAGAAGGGCGTTTGCTGGTCCTGGGTGTGTTCTTTTTCTGCGCTTTTGCGGTTGTCGGCGCACGCATGGGCGTGATGGCCACCACCGACCCAACAGAACCCCGCGCAGCGGCACCCGGTTCTGTCATCTCGGCCACCCGCGCTGACATTGTTGACCGCAACGGCAATCTGTTGGCGACGAATTTCGAGACACACGCGTTGTATGCGCAGCCGCACCACATGATCGATCCCGAACGCGCCGCCAAAAAGCTGATGAAGGTGTTCCCCGATCTGAACGAGGAACGTCTGGTCCGCGACTTTACCGGCAAGCGAAAATTCCTGTGGATCCGCAAGAAGATCAGCCCCGAACAAATGCAAGCCGTTCACGAAATCGGTGAGCCCGGTCTGTTGTTCGCGCCGCGCGACATGCGTCTTTATCCCAACGGCAACTTGGCCGCGCATATCATGGGTGGTGCCAGCTTTGGCAAAGAAGGCGTGCACGGTGCCGAAGTAATCGGCGTTGCCGGCGCGGAAAAGTATTTCGACGACTATCTGCGCGACCCTGCCAACGGAAACAAACCGCTGCAACTGTCGCTGGATATGACCGTGCAGGCCGCGTCTGAGCGGATTTTGTACGGTGGCATGAAGCTGATGAACGCCAAGGGCGCGACGTCAGTCCTAATGGATGTGCACACGGGCGAAATTGTTAGCGCCGTGTCATTGCCATCGTTCGATCCCAACGACCGTCCGCATGTCGCCATCAAAGGTGACGCGTCTGACAGCCCGCTATTCAACCGTTCGGTTCAAGGCGTGTACGAGCTGGGGTCCGTGTTCAAGATCTTTGCTGCGGCACAGGCGATTGATCTAGGCCTAGTTAATGCCGACACCATTATTGATACCTCTGGCCCAATGAAAGTCGGCGGATTCCGTATTGGTGAGTTTAACAACAAAAACTACGGAAAACAGACGGTTACCGGAATCATTGTTCACAGTTCGAACCGCGGATCAGGCCGTTTGGCTTTGCAGATCGGGTCAGAACGCCAGCAGGCATTTCTGAAAAGCCTTGGCTTCTTTGAACCAACCCCTTTCGAGATTGTCGAGGCTTCCGGCGGCAAGCCATTGTTGCCAAAACGCTGGGAGGAGCTGAGCTCGGTCACGATTTCATACGGGCACGGTCTGTCCTCCAGCCCTATGCATTTGGCAGCGGGATATGCGGCCATCGCAAATGGCGGTCTAAAGGTTGTGCCAACGTTGCTGAAACAAGACGGGCCTAAATTGGGTGAACGTCTGATGTCCGAACGCGCGGCGGCCGATGCACGGATGATGCTGCGCAAGGTTGTCACCGAAGGGACCGCCAGCTTTGGCGAAGTTCCAGGCTATCAAGTTGGTGGCAAAACCGGCACGGCAGATAAACCCGGCCCCCGTGGCGGCTACCTTGAGGACAAGGTGATCAACACATTCGCCAGTATGTTCCCCGCCCATGATCCGAAATATGTGCTGATCGTGACTTTGGATGAACCTGTTGAAACATCGGGTGAAAAACCACGCCGCACAGCGGGTTGGACGGCTGTGCCGGTCGCCGCCGAGATGATCCGCCGGATCGCACCCTTGCTGGGGCTTAGACCAACTGTTGAACCGGGCAGTGTCGCTGGTATAACGCTGTCCAGCAGCAACTGATAAAAGAGCGTCCCCATGGGCAAACAGACCGTCCCCCTATCCTCACTTGGTCTGACCGCAAAGGGGGAGGCCAACCCCGATATCACCGGTATTGCCGTTGACAGCCGTCAGGTCAAAGACGGCTTTTTATTCGCCGCGATGCCGGGCAGCACCATTCACGGGGCCGAATTCATTCAATACGCACTGCGCATGGGTGCCGCTGCGGTTCTGACCGACGCCAAAGGTGCCGCGATCGCCGCCGATCTGATGGCCGAGGCTGGCGTTGCCGTTGTGGTCACCGATGCCCCCCGCGAGGCGCTGTCCCGCACTGCCGCACTGTGGTTTGGTGCGCAACCTTCCACGATGATTGCGGTTACAGGGACGAATGGCAAAACCTCAGTCAGCACATTTGTGCGCCAGATCTGGATCGAGATGGGGCTGTCCGCCGTCAACCTTGGCACCACGGGCGTCGAAGGCGCATGGACCGCCCCGCTGGCCCATACCACGCCCGAACCGATCACCCTGCACCGTGCCTTGGCGGAAGCTGCGGCAAACGGCATCACCCACGCGGCGATGGAGGCGTCTTCCCACGGTCTGGATCAGCGTCGCCTTGATGGCGTCACGCTAAAGGCGGCAGCATTTACGAATTTTAGTCAGGATCATCTGGACTACCACGCCACATTCGAGGCTTACTTTGATGCCAAAGCGGGCCTGTTTTCCCGGGTCCTGCCCGAAGACGGCACGGCGGTAATCAACATCGACGACCCCAAAGGCATCGACATGGCCGCCATCGCCCGCGCTCGTGGTTGCGAGGTGATCAGCGTTGGGCGTGACGGCGGCGATCTGCACCTGACGGGCCAACGGTTCGATGCGACTGGCCAGGATCTCCGCTTTGACTGGCGGGGCAAGACCTATCAGAAACGACTGAACCTGATTGGTGGGTTTCAGGCCGATAACGTGTTGCTGGCCTGCGGGCTGGTGATAGCCTGCGGGGCAAATGCTGCC
>JAPKCR010000234.1 GCA_026421135.1 Sulfitobacter sp.
TAGCAAGCGCACGGCAACACCCATGTTGATCATCGCCTGAACCCCGAACATGCAAGCAAGCCCGGTGCCCGCCAACCGAATAAACGGATCACGTTCACGCACCAGACGCAGGAGCGACCTAACGACAACGGCTGCATAAAGGATAATCACGATCATCACCAAAATCAGGCCGTATTCTTCGGCTGCGACGGCAATAATAAAATCTGTATGCGCATCGGGCAACGACCATTTGACTTGCCCCTCGCCCACGCCAACACCGAACAACCCACCCTCGCGGATAGCATCCGTGGCATAGCCAAGCTGGGTGCGCGGATCGACGTCTGGCGATAGGAACCCGTCGATCCGGCGGGCAAAGTGTTCGGAATTCGAATAGGCCACCGTGCCTGCAAGCACGACCATCCCGGCCATACCCACTAGCAACACCAAC
This sequence comes from Sulfitobacter sp., assembly GCA_026421135.1. Classification (GTDB taxonomy): domain Bacteria; phylum Pseudomonadota; class Alphaproteobacteria; order Rhodobacterales; family Rhodobacteraceae; genus Sulfitobacter. Next base: position 428 of record JAPKCR010000234.1, read on the forward strand.
GGAGCACCTGCCACAAAATACATCACGCCCCAACCAAACAGAACCAGACAGGCCTGTCCAAAGTCAGGCTGCAATGCCAGCATCAATACGATCGAAATGCATAAGGCAAACGACCATGTCTTGCCCGGCGGGCCGTTGATTTCGACCGAGGCGGCCATCATCCACGCCGATACCACTACGAAACCGGGCTTCAAAAATTCGGACGGCTGGAACGACGCAAAGCCCAGCGAATACCAGCGCATCGCACCTTTGCCAAAATCCGTCCCGAAAAACGGCAGCAACGCCAGCGCAATAAAAGAAGCCAAAAAGCCCAAAACGGCCAGACGTCGTACCATGGTTGGTGTCATCATGGATGTCAGCAGCATCGCCACAATGGCTAGAAACCCGAACACAGCCTGACGTTGTACATAATGGAACGCATCAAACCCGTTCTTGGCAGCCAAGGGCGGCGACGCAGCCAGCCCCAGCAACATACCCACAGCAAATAACATGAGGACGCAGAACATGCCCCATTTATCAATTGTCCGCCACCATTTTGGAAGAATGGGTTCGCCGTCCCGAACGGGTACCGCGCCATAGACCATTTCTGTCATGGTATCTGCCTTACACTGCCTCAGAACGCCCCTTTTCGGGGTCTAGCCTTGACTGTACCGTGATTTTCCCATCGACGCTAGCCTGTTTTCATGTGGTTCGCGCAAAGCTGCCCATGCTCACGCGGGCCTTGACCGCCCTACCCGCCTCATGCAAAGCGCGGTCCATGCACTATGATACCGTTATTCTTGGCGCCGGAGCCGCCGGCATGATGTGCGCCGCCCACGCGGGTGGACGTGTCTTGCTGGTCGACCACGCCAAAGCCCCCGGCGAAAAAATCCGCATCTCGGGGGGCGGTCGCTGTAATTTTACAAACATGCACTGCACGGCTGACGCATTTATCTGCGCAAACCCGCATTTCCCAAAATCCGCGCTGGCGAAATACACGCAATGGGATTTCATCGAACTTGTCGACACACACGGCATTGCATGGCACGAAAAGACCCTTGGCCAGTTATTCTGTGACACCTCGGCCAAGCAAATCATCGCCATGCTGCGCGGCCTGATGGACAAGGCTCACGTCGACCTGCGGCTGCAAAGCACCCTGGGTGACATCACCAAAACCGACAGTGGTTTTGCGATGACGCTGACCACGCCGGATACCAACACAAAAATCACCGCCACACATCTGGTGATCGCTTCTGGCGGAAAATCCATCCCCAAGATGGGGGCCACAGGCCGCGCCTACGAGATCGCGGAAAGCTTCGGCATCCCTGTCACACCCACCCGCGCGGGTCTTGTGCCAGTCACCTTTACCGACGCCCGGTTTGCGCCTATCTCAGGCACGGCCACACCGGCGCGCGTTACTGCGGGCACCACCACTTTCGACGAGGCACTCCTGTTTACCCACCGCGGCCTGTCGGGCCCGGCTGTCCTACAGGCATCCAGCTATTGGCATGACGGTCAGTCCGTCACCCTCAACCTATTGCCACAAAACGATTTGTTCGCCAAGTTACGCGATCAACGTCAAACCTATGGCCGCCGCAACATGACGACGGAGCTGGCAAAACATCTGCCCTCTCGTTTGGTCGATCACCTGGCCACGCAATTCGATCTGACAGACAACCTTGCAGATTGGTCCGACGCCCGCTTGCAAACCCTATGCGACAACCTTTCAAACTGGGAAATGACACCTTCCGGTACCGAAGGTTACCGCACTGCCGAAGTGACCTTAGGCGGGATCGACACGGATGCGCTGTCGTCCAAGACGATGGAAACCAAATCCACGCCCGGTCTCTTTTTCATCGGCGAAGCCGTCGATGTCACGGGTTGGCTCGGCGGATATAACTTCCAATGGGCCTGGTCCTCGGCAATGGCCACCGCACGGCATATCGCCCAGACTGCTTAGATTCCAGATAGACTAAAATCTCGGAAAGGGGGCAACGCCCCCACATCCTCATAAATGCTTCTGCACTTGCGCTACAAAATCATCCCCGCGCCGCTCGAAACTGTCATATTGGTCAAAACTTGCCGCCGCGGGGGCAAGCAGAACAACATCGCCCGCTTCCGCCTCTGCTACAGCCCGCGCGACGGCAACATCCATCGTGCCGCAGACCTCGGCTTCGACCCCCAGTTTCATCGCGAACTGGGCCGCCTCGCGCCCGATCACATAGGCCTTGCGCACGGTCTCTAGGGGTTTGGCAAGATCACCCAAGCCCCCTTCTTTTTCAAGCCCGCCACAAATCCAGCGAATGTTCTGGAACGCAGCTAGGGCCTTGACGGCGCTGTCCACATTGGTGGCCTTGCTGTCATTCACAAATCGAATGCCGCGCACTTCGCCAACCGTCTGGCTGCGATGCGGCAATCCGCCAAAGCTGTGAAATGCGGCCTCGATCACTTTAGGCGCAAAGCCCAATGTCCGGCACGCCGCATAGGCGGCGCAGGCGTTTTGGTGGTTATGTGCCCCCGGCAGCCCCTCAACCTTGCGCAAATCAATCGACGCGACCTGCTTGCCATTGCGCAGCTCAGCCAGAAAACCTTTGCGCGCAAAGACATTCCACCCAAGGCCCGCCAGCTTGCGATCCACCGACACGCGAATGACCCGGTCATCCGCCGCCCCTTCGCTCAACTGCCCGGCCAAAAAGCGCCCCTCGGCCTCGTCAACGCCAATAATTGCCCGGTCCGGCCCACCTTCGGCAAACAAACGACGCTTGGCCGCGAAATAACCGCCCATCCCGGCATGACGATCCAGATGATCGGGGCTCAGGTTGGTAAACACCGCGATATCCGGCGTCAGATTGCGCGCCAGTTCGGTCTGATAGCTCGACAGCTCCAACACAACGACTTCGCCATCAATTGCAGGCTCAATGTCCAGAACGCCACGCCCGATATTGCCCGCCAACTGCGTCGGCCGCCCTGCGTGCTTCAAAATGTGATGGATCAAAGCCGAAGTAGTCGATTTTCCGTTCGACCCCGTTATTGCAATCACCTTGGGGGTTTGATCGAAATTATCCCACTCCTGCGTGGCAAAGCTCTGAAAGAACAAACCGATGTCGTTATCAACCGCAACCCTCGCATCCTGTGCGGCAACAACGATTGGATTGGGCGCGGGATACAGATGTGGAATGCCGGGGCTGACAACCAGACGCGCGATATTGTCGAACGCCCCTGCCTTTACCAGATCGACGCATTCGAACCCTTCGGCCTGCGCCTTGTCGCGTGCTGCGGGGTTGTCATCCCAACACACTGGCACCGCTCCGCCTGCTGCCAAAGCGCGTGCTGCCGAAAGACCAGACCGCCCCAGGCCCAAAATAGCGACCCGTGCGCCTGCCAAACCCTGAACTGGTATCATGCCCGATCTCCTGTTAGCGATGCCCCTGAATTCGCCTTCGGAGCCTCATATGTCCCCTCTGCCAGATATTCTGTCCCAGCTCAACGACGACATGCGCCGCGACGATGACTGGGGGGCCGTGGCCAGCTATATCCCCGAACTCGCCCATATCGACCCCGAGCAATTCGCCATCGCCGTCACCACAGCCGACGGAGAGGTATTTACCGCAGGCGATGCCGACACGCCGTTTTCGGTGCAATCAATCACGAAGGTCTTCACGCTTGCCATTGCCTTGGGCCGCTCGGGCGATCAACTGTGGCGGCGCGTGGGCCGCGAACCTTCGGGCAAGGCGTTCAACTCGATCGTTCAGCTGGAACAGGAAAACGGGCGCCCTCGCAATCCCTTTGTCAACGCAGGTGCCATCGTCACCACTGACGAAATCCTGACGGGGCGCGAACCGCGCGAAACGCTGGCCGAAATCGTGCAGTTCATCCGCGCCGCTGCCAGTGATGACGATATCCACATTAACGAGGCCGTCGCCGCCTCAGAGAATGCCCACGGCCACCGCAACTTCGCGCTGGCACATTTTCTAGCGTCCTGCGGTAACCTGAATAATTCGCCCGAGAAAACCTTGGGTACTTACTTTCACCACTGCGCAATTGAAATGTCCGCCCGCCAACTCGCAATGTCCGGTCGGTTTTTGATCGACACGCCAAACCAACCGCGCCTGATCCTGCCGCAACGCATCCGGCGCCTGAACGCACTTATGCTGACTTGCGGGCACTACGACGGCTCCGGTGATTTTGCATATCGCGTCGGCCTGCCCGCCAAATCCGGCGTCGGCGGCGGGATTCTGGCCATCGTTCCAGGTGTCGCCAGCGTCGCCGTTTGGTCGCCGGGCTTGAACCGCTATGGCAATTCTAAAAAAGGCACCCAAGCGATGGCCCGCCTCGCTCGCGAAATGGACTGGTCCATCTTTTAAGCTATTTTCACTTTGCTAATAGAATTCCGAGGGAACGGCCAAAGGCTGATGGAAGCCGTGAGCGCCGACTAACGCAAATTTACGTCAAACGCTCCTTGCCGCGCCGATAGCTGATACGCGACAAGATCGACATACGGAGTAGGAGGGGTCACCGGACTTTAAGCGTCGCCAGTCCGATCATCGCGAGGATCAAGGAGATGATCCAGAAGCGGATCACGATCTGCGGCTCGGCCCAGCCCTTCTTTTCATAGTGGTGGTGGATCGGGGCCATCAGAAACACCCGCTTGCCGGTGCGTTTGAAA
>JAPKCR010000002.1 GCA_026421135.1 Sulfitobacter sp.
TAACGACCTTGCAGGGCCTCTAGGGTCTCTTGTGCATGGGGCAGCAAATCCACAGGATGAGACAGCATTTCCCGCCCAGCATTGAGGATCTCTGCAATCACAGGGGCTGGCACCTTACCATCGGTAACGTCAATTGCGGTTTCGACCATGGATAATGTGAACCCTTTGATCCCAAATCCATAATGCGGAATGTTGCGGCGCTCCGCGACAAGAAGCCTGTCCATCAGCGTATCGGGGTCGGTATGGTCACGCAGCAAGTCGGCAAAACGATCTTGGGTGAGGACGAAATAGTGTTCGTTATGCCAAAGCGTATCGTCAGCGTCGAACCCGATCATGGTTAACCGCTTGGTCATCTTTCCAAGACCCTCTTTTCTAATTTCGGTTACAGTCTATATAGACGCACATACGACTCGTTTGAAACTTCTCTCGTAACAGGAGCAGCAATGCGCCTTGATCACATACTTATGGCTGGCAAGGATAGCGACGACGAAGACGTCGATCTGCTGACCAAAGTTAAACCCAAAACGAAACGGCCGCCGCTGTATAAGGTGATGCTGTTGAACGACGACTTTACCCCGATGGAATTTGTTGTACATGTTCTTGAGCGCTTCTTTGGCCTAAACCATGCCCAAGCGTTTGAAATCATGCTGACGGTTCACAAAAAAGGGTTGGCCGTTGTGGGTGTGTTCAGTCACGAGATTGCTGAAACCAAAGTGGCCCAGGTCATGGATTTCGCCCGGCGGCACCAGCACCCGCTGCAATGCACCATGGAAAAAGAAGAGTAACGTTTGATTGATGCACGTTTGCAGCTGGCGCTTGACGGCGGCGGCCTTGATTTACCGGCTGAGGGGACGATTGCCGTCTTTCAGCCGCCCCGTGACAGCGACTTGCCCGGACTGGACAAAGATCGCGTTCAGATTATCCAAGATTTCAAGCCGGATTACGACGCGTGGGTGGCCCGGGGCTATGACGTAGTCCGTAGCATCAAGGATCGCTATGCGGCCTGCATCGTATGCCTGCCGCGTGCAAAGGCAGAGGCGCGCGCAATGATCGCCGACGCGTGCGAGGTCTGTGATGGGATTGTCGTGGTCGACGGTCAAAAGACAGACGGCGCTGACAGTATCCTTCGCGCAATGCGGGATCGTGTAACGATCCAAGGCCCGATTTCGAAGGCGCATGGTAAGTTGTTCTGGATCACCGAACCGGCTGCCGAATTTTTCGTCGACTGGAAGCAGGGCCCCGAATTGACTGATGGCGGCTTCTGGACCGCGCCGGGGGTGTTTTCAGCAGATGGCATTGACTTGGCGTCGGCTCTTTTGGTGGATGCCCTGCCAGAAAAGCTGGGGGCCGAGGTTGCCGATTTGGGCGCAGGCTGGGGATTTTTATCGGCACATCTGTTGACCCGTAAAAGCATTGAAAAGCTGTATGTCGTTGAAGCAGGACATATCGCGCTGGAATGTGCCCGTCGAAACGTAAGCGATCATCGCGCTGAGTTTTTATGGGAGGACGCGACAACGTGGAAGCCGCCGCACCTTCTGGACGCTGTGGTGATGAACCCGCCGTTTCACACCGGTCGCGCCGCCGAACCGCAGATCGGGCAGGCTTTTGTTGCCGCTGCAGCGCGGATGTTGTCAGCGCAGGGAAAGCTATGGATGGTCGCGAACCGCCATCTCCCCTATGAGGCCGAGCTTAAAACACGCTTTGCCCATGTCGAAGAAATTGGAGGGGATGCGCGGTTCAAACTGTTTCACGCCGCGCGCCCCTTGCGTAAACGACGGTAAGCGCCAGTTGGCGTCATAAGGAACGAGTATCATGTCATTTTCTATAAAAGGCAAAAACGTCATCGTAACAGGTGCTGCGAACGGAATTGGTCTCGCGATTGCGCGGCAGTTTGCAGACAAAGGTGCCAATGTTATGTGTGCCGATACGGATGAAAAAGCGTTAGCCGAACAGTTGGGCGATGCAAAAGACGAAGGCAATATACGCTTCTTTGCGGGCGACCTGCGGCAGCGACTGACGATTGCCAATCTGGTTTCAGCGACAATCGATGCCTTTGACGAGGTGGATGTGCTTGTAAATGCGTCGCGGCAGTTTTTGCCGACCGAAGCGTTGAACAGCGAAGATACCAGCATTGAGACGCTTTGGCAGGAAAACGTCATAACGGCGCTGCAACTTACGCAACAGGTGTCAAAGCGAATGATAAAACAAGCAGAAGATCGGCCCGACGGCGCGGTTGGCAGCATCATTAACCTTAGTTCAATTGCATCGCGGCACACACGGCCGGAATTGATGGCCTATTCAATGGCCGCAGCCGCGCTTGAGCAAATGACCCGGTCGATGGCGCTGGCCTTGGCCCCGCATCGCATTCGTGTGAACGCAGTGGCGTTTGGATCAGTGATGAGCGGGTCGTTAAAGGCGTCGGTTGCAGATAACCGTGAATGGCGCGACGATATCCGCAGTCACACTCCATTGGGCCGCATTGCGTCACCGTCTGAATTGACGGACACCATTCAATATCTGGCGGCCGATAGCTCAAGCTTTATGACGGGTGAAGTGATTGTTGTGGACGGGGGACGTTCGCTTCTGGATGCGGCGGATGCGCCTGCACACTAAATGCTAGGCAGTCTGCTCGTCAGGTTTTTGCGACCCTGCCAGGAAACAAGGTACAAGAAATATGACAGACAGTTTCGACACAGAAAAATCGCGCGCGGCTGATTGGTTCCGCACTCTGCGCGATCAGATTGTGGACGCCTTTGAAGGTTTGGAAAACAGTCATGACGCCGGGCCTATGTCCGATGCGGCACCCGGCAGGTTTGAAGTAACCCAGACGACCCGCAGCAGCGATGACGGATCGGATGCCGGCGGCGGTTTGATGAGCGTAATGCGCGGCGGTCGTGTGTTTGAAAAGGTTGGCGTCAATATTTCGACTGTCTATGGCACTTTGGGTGAGCGTGCGCAGGTTGCGATGGCGGCGCGCAAGGGCATTCCGGGAATGAAAGACGACCCGCGGTTTTGGGCATCCGGCATAAGCTTGGTCGCACACATGCAAAATCCGCATGCGCCGGCGGTTCATATGAACACCCGCATGTTCTGGACACCCCATGCGTGGTGGTTTGGGGGCGGATCGGATTTAAACCCTTGCATCGAATATGCCGAGGACACAGCGCATTTTCACGACCAGCAAAAGGTCCATCTCGATCCGCACGGGCTGGCACTGTATCCCAAGCTAAAGGAATGGGCGGACGAATATTTCTATATTCCGCACCGTCACCGCGCGCGTGGCGTGGGCGGTATCTTTATGGACGATCATTGCACGGATAATTGGGAAGCAGACTTTGAATTGACCCAAGACATTGGCCGCGCATTCTTGCCCGCCTATCTGCCATTGGTCGAAAAGCGCAGAGTGCAGGATTGGACCGACGCGGATAAGGATGCGCAACTTGTGCACCGCGGGCTTTATGCCGAATACAACCTTGTCTATGACCGCGGAACAAAGTTCGGGCTTGAGACGGGGCATGATGCAAACGCTGTGCTGATGAGCCTGCCGCCCTTGGCCAAATGGGTCTGACCTGCGGATAGGGTCCCATGGGGCCAGCGCCCCGTCTTTGCGGCCCCCCCCCTGGGATATTGTTCATCTGGAAAATGTAGAAAGGGCCACCCCGTTTTGTGGAACGGGGTGACCCTGAAATTTAGAGTAAAGCGCTGAGGGGTCTTATTGCTTTGGCAGCATCACGCCGTCGATCACGTGGATCACGCCGTTGGACTGCTTGACGTCTGCAATGGTGACGAATGCAGCGTTACCGTTCTCATCCACCAGTTTCATCATGTCGTCGGCATAGGATGCCTGCAACGTGCAGCCGCCCAATGTCGGTACAGGGTGCTCACCGCCGTCATCTTTGATCATACCTTGCAGGGCTTCGGCCATTACGGCTTTGCCGACTACGTGGCAGGTCAGGATACTTGTCAGCGTGGCCTTGTTCTCTGGCTTTAACAACATTTCTACAGTGCCGGATTCAAGACGCTCAAAGGCTGCGTTCGTAGGAGCGAATACTGTGAACGGGCCTTCGCCGGACAGTGTTTCGACCAGACCAGCGGCCTTGACCGCGGCGACAAGTGTTGTGTGGTCAGCAGAGTTCACAGCGTTTTCAATGATATTTTTTTCAACGGACATTTCTGCGCCGCCAACCATTGGGTTCATTGCATGTGCATCGGCGAATGCGGCACCGGCTGTGAGGGCCAAAGCTGCTGTCGCGGTCATCATCTTTTTCGTGAAAGTCATGGTACACTCCTGAATTTCTGTTTGCCGACCGTTGATCGGTCATGTCCAATTCACGGGAGGAGCAGACAGGAAGTTTCAGGGATGTTTCAACATTACCAAAATAATTATTCAGACCCGTGCCAGTCAAAGAAGTTAGGGCCTGCTTGAGCCAGAAGTTCCTGGGCGAGATCAACGCCCATTTGGCCGCCGTCAGATATAGGACCACTGCGGTTGCCTGCAATTACTTCCGAGCCATCGGGGCGCAGCACCTCGCCGCGCAGGTGCAAGGTATCGCCGTCGAGCGTGGCCAATCCAGCAATGGGGGTTTCGCAAGAGCCATCCAGCGTCAGCAAAAAGGCGCGCTCTGCGGTAAGCCGCTGGCCTGTGGGGGTGTCATGAATCGCGGCCAACAATGTTTCTGTATCCGCGTCGCCAGCGCGGCGTTCGATGCCGATGGCCCCTTGGGCGACCGCAGGCAGCATATCAGTGTCGTCAATTGGGGTCGCGGGGACGTTCTCCATTCCCAGGCGGTTCAGGCCCGCCATGGCAAGAAAGGTGCATTCGGCCACACCATCGGAAAGCTTGCGCAAGCGGGTTTGGACGTTGCCCCGGAATTCGACAACCTGCAAATCCGGACGTTTGTGCAACAGTTGCGCACGGCGGCGCAGGCTTGAGGTGCCGACGACCGCGCCTTCGGATAATTGGTTCAGCGCAGACAGCAGGGGGGCAACAAAGGCGTCGCGCGGGTCCTCACGCGGGAGGAAGGTATCCAGCAGCAGGCCGCCAGGCTGGATTGTTGGCATGTCTTTCATCGAATGCACGGCGATGTCGATCTTGCCCGCCAGCAGATCTTCTTCGATCTCGCGGGTGAACAGACCTTTGCCGCCGATTTCCTTGAGGGGCCGATCTTGTATCAGGTCGCCGGTTACCTTGATCACAACAATCTCGAACGCAGTCAGCGGCAGGTCAAACGCGGTCGACAACCGCGCGCGGGTTTCGACGGCTTGGGCCATAGCGAGGGGGGAACCACGGGTGCCGATGCGCAGAGGGTTCTGAGGAGTAGGCAAGGTCAGGGTCATGAAGGTCTCTTTGGTGAAGTCAATTTTGTCGGACAATGCGGCACCAGCGCCTTGACTTCCAGCCCTCACATCTTGACCAAAGGCAAAAGATTACCTGAGGAGCCGACACATGGCGCAGACAACACCCCCAACCAAAACCATTTTGCGCGCCTTGGCGGGTGAAACACTGCAAACTCCACCGATCTGGATGATGCGTCAGGCGGGCCGCTATTTGCCTGAGTACAAGGCCACGCGGGCCGAGGCGGGCGATTTTTTGTCCTTGTGCTATAACCCTGATCTCGCGACCGAGGTGACATTACAGCCGATCCGTCGCTACGGTTTTGATGCAGCTATCCTGTTTGCGGACATTTTGCTGGTGCCCCAAGCGCTGGGCGCTGATCTGTGGTTTGTGACCGGCGAAGGCCCGCGATTGTCGACCGTGACGACGCAAGCGGATTTCGACAAGCTAAAACCCGTCGACGATATCCACGAGACGCTGAACCCCATCTATCAAACCGTGCGGAACCTTGTAGGGGCATTGCCGGCGGAAACGACCCTGATCGGCTTTGCGGGCGCACCATGGACTGTAGCGACCTATATGATCGCCGGGCAGGGCACCAAGGACCAAGGCCCGGCGCACCAGTTGCGCATTGACGATAACCCGCTGTTCGAATCCCTGCTAAACCTGATCACCAAGGCAACGATTGAATATATGTCGGCACAGATCGACGCCGGGGCCGAAGTGATGAAGATTTTTGATAGCTGGGCGGGGTCGCTGTCAGGAGAGGCATTCCAGAAATACGCGTTGGAACCTGCGCGCGAGATCACGCAGGAACTGAAAAAGCGGCACCCCGGTATTCCGATCATTGGTTTCCCGCGCGAGGCGGGCGATAAATACATCGGTTTCCACAAGGCAACCGGTGTGGATTGTGTGGCGTTAGACAATTCAGTGTCCGCTGAATGGGCGGCTGCAAATGTTCAGGTTGATGGCTGCGTTCAGGGCAACCTTGCGTCACGCCATATGGTCACCGGCGGACAGGATTTGATTGATGAGACGCGTACCATCGTTAAGGCCTTTTCCAAGGGGCCACACATCTTTAATCTGGGCCACGGCATCACGCCGGACGCCAATCCTGACAACGTTCAATTGATGATTGATACGGTTCGCGACGCAGGTTGATGACATTAGATTGGTTTTGGCCCTTGACGGGGGCCAAGGCCCGTCATATTCGAAGCGCCGATGGCGTTATAGCTCAGTTGGTTAGAGCGAACGACTCATAATCGTTAGGTCCCTGGTTCAAATCCAGGTAACGCCACCATCCTCCCCCTTTATAATATGCCTTTGAGGCACACGTTGCGTCGATATTGTGAATTATTTTGCATTATGCGGTCAATTTGTTTGACGGTTACAAAATCACGCTCGTTAAGTTGCATGAAAGTGCAGTTTTGAACCGCGCAAATAAGACGAGGTGGCTTTGCTCAGAAAGAATTGCTGAAAAGATAATGACAAGGATTGTTAGATCGCCTAACAATATTTTGTAAGAAACGCTACGTCATCTGAAAAGATTCAGGGACCTGCGATTCAGGGGAGGCTGAGCAGATGTATCGGCGTGCAAATCACATAGGTGGTTGTTCTGCATCTGCGCATTTTCCTCCATATTGAACGACCCAATCGGAAAGCGCGGATTCAAGCGCGCACCGTAACGATCAACGATAAAGGGAGAACCAAAATGATGATCAGAAGAACCATGATGGGTGTTGCCGCGGCCGCGCTTGCCGTCGGGATGAGCGCAACAGGTGCCTTTGCACAAGAAGTGACCTTGCGTCTGCACCAGTTCTTGCCACCACAGGCCAATGTGCCAAAGCAGGTGCTGGATGTATGGGCTGATAAGGTCGAAGCAGATAGCGGCGACCGCATCAAGATCGAGCGTTACCCTTCCATGCAGCTTGGCGGAACGCCACCGGAACTGATGGATCAGGCGATTGATGGCGTTGCCGATATCGTCTGGACAGTTGTTGGTTATACGCCGGGTCGGTATCCATCGACCGAAGTGTTTGAATTGCCCTTCATGGTGAACGACGCGCGTGCCGCCAGCTCTGCTTATTGGCAGATGTTTGAAAAGCACATGAAGGACACCGAATTCAAAGACGTGCACATTTTGGGCACATGGGTTCACGGGCCTGGCTTGCTGCACACCAACAAGGAAGTGCGCACGCCAGCCGATATGCAAGGTTTGAAAATCCGTGGCGGTTCGCGTTTGGTGAACCAGCTTCTCGAAACCACTGGTGCGACGCCTGTTGGCATGCCGGTTCCGGCTATTCCTGAAGGTCTGTCCAAGGGTGTCATCGACGGGACAACCATCCCGTGGGAAGTCACCACTGCCCTAAAAGTGCCCGAGTTGGTCAAAAACCACACGGAATTCTCGGGCTCTGCATTGTATACGCTGACATTTGTTCTGGCGATGAACAAAGACAAGTACGAGAGCCTGCCGGATGATCTGAAAAAGGTCGTTGACGACAACTCCGGTCTTGAGTTTTCGATCTTTGCCGGTGGCACGCAATCGGATGCCGATGGCCCTGCACGTAAGATCGCCGCTGATCTGGGCAACAACATCGTGACCCTGTCCGACGAGGAAACACAGGTTTGGCGCGATGCTGCACAGCCGATCTATGATAGCTGGGTTGCTGACATGGACAGCAAAGGCATCGACGGTCAGGCGCTGATCGACGAAGCCCGCGGCCTGATGGACGCCTACGGCAAATAAGCTGACGATGATAAAAACTGACCTGTGGCGCGTCTAGCGCCGCAGGTCTTTCGCCTTATAGATTTCCCAACTGAAGAGATGTCATATGCATCGGCTGGTCCAGTTTCTTGCCCGATTTACAGCTGTTATCGGGGGGCTCGTTTTGACTGTGCTGATCCTGATGACCACCTTTTCGATCATTGGGCGCACAATAAACAAAGTGCTTCACAGTGAGTTTTTCCAAACCCAACTCAATGGTCTGTCGCAAGCATTGCTTGATCTGGGGGTGGGTGAAATTAACGGCAATTACGAATTGCTGGAGGCCGGTATCGCCTTTGCCATCTTCTCGTTCCTGCCGATTTGCCAATTTTACGGCTCGCATGCGAGCGTCGACATTTTTACTTCATTCCTGTCGCGTCGCGCGAACCGTTGGATCGCCGCCTTTTGGGAGGTCGTGCTTGCCGCTGTGATCCTTTTGATTATCTGGCGGCTGTTCGAGGGAATGCAACGTTATATTGGTAACGGTGAGACGACGTTGTTTCTGCAGTTTCCCGTTTGGTGGGCCTATGCAGCCAGCTTTGGTGCCGGGACCATCTCGTGCATCGTGGCTGTTTATTGCGCGGTGATCCGGGTGATCGAGGCGATCAAAGACGAAACTATTCTTCCCAGCGAACAAGGGGCACACTGACGTGACCAATCTAGAAATGGGCTTTTGGTCCTTCCCTGTGCTGTTGTTGATGATATTCCTGCGCGCGCCTATCGGCCTTGCCATGCTGCTGTGCGGATTTGGTGGCTGGTATTTCGCAATGGGAGGCAATCCGACCCCGTTGTTGGCCAAGCTGAAATCCGAAACCTACTCAACATTCTCAAGCTATTCGCTGTCGATTATTCCGATGTTCCTGCTGATGGGGCAATTCGCGACGTTGTCAGGCATGTCCACAGCCTTGTTCAAAGCGGCAGAAAGCTTTTTGGGGCACCGCCGCGGCGGCGTTGCAATGGCCGCTGTGGGGGCCTGTGCCGGCTTTGGTGCCATCTGTGGCAGTTCGTTGGCAACAGCGGCAACCATGTCCAAAGTGGCCCTGCCAGAACTGCGTCGCTATGGCTATTCAGGTGGTTTTTCCACCGCAACGTTGGCAGCGGGTGGCACTTTGGGCATCTTGATCCCGCCGTCGGTGATTTTGGTGATCTACGCAATCCTCACGGAACAAAACATCGCCAAGCTTTTCCTGGCCGCGTTTATTCCCGGAATATTGGCGGCACTTGGCTATATCATCACGATTTCTATCTATGTGCGGCTGAACCCCAATTCGGCGGGTACGCGCCCTGCGGTGCCGATGGCAGACCGGTTCAAGGCGCTGGCAAACACCTGGCCGGTTCTGGTGATCTTTTTCGTCGTTGTCGGCGGCATCTATCTGGGGTGGTTCACGCCAACCGAAGGGTCCGCAATCGGGGCTGCAGGCACTGGCCTTGCGGCGCTACTGTCGGGCAGTCTGAATTGGTCCGTTCTACGCGAAAGCCTGCTGGGAACAGCGAAAACAACAGGCATGATTTTCTTTATCGTGCTGGGGGCAGGGTTCTACAACGGCTTTCTGGCGCTCTCGGGTGTCCCGCAATTTATGGCCGACTGGGTGGTCGGGCAGGGCTATAGCCCTTGGCTGGTGCTAACGATCATCCTGATCTTCTACCTGATCTTTGGCTGCCTCATGGACAGCTTGTCGATGATACTGCTGACAGTTCCGATTTTTTTCCCCGTTATCTCGGCAATGGATTTCGGGATGAGCACGGAACATCTGGCGATCTGGTTTGGTATCTTGGTGCTGATTGTGGTCGAGGTGGGGCTTATCACGCCGCCGGTTGGGATGAACCTGTTCATCATCAACTCGATGGACCGCGAAACGCCGATGACCGAAACCTATAGGGCTGTCATGTATTTTGTTGGGTCTGACATCGTGCGCGTGATCATTCTGGTGATGTTCCCCGCGATTACCTTGTTCCTGCTACCAGGCTAGACTTACCCCCTTCCTCGCGCATGTGCGCGGGGCAAAACCACCAATAGCTCCGCCTTATTCGCTGCGGACAAGGAGGCCTCATGACCAATAGTTCCAATTTGAGACCCCACAAGGTTATCAGAACCGACCGGCCGGATGGGTCAATTCTTTTGGAGTCGGGTTATGATCTGGGGCCGGTTGCCCGTTGCACGGGTGATTGGTTGCACGATTGGGCAGCCAAAACACCCGACAGGGTGTTTCTGGCGGAACGGTCGGGCAATGGATGGCGAACAGTCAGCTATGCGCAAGCGCTTGAAATGGTGCGCAGCATCGCGGGGCATTTGTTGTCGCGTGATCTGGGGCCGGAAAGACCCATTCTGATAGTCTCGGGCAACAGCATTGATCACGGATTGCTGTCGCTTGCGGCACAATATGTGGGCGTGCCAACTGTCCCCGTGGCCGAGCAATATTCGCTGATCCCTGCCGCCCTCTCGCGCCTGGACTATGTGGCCAAGCTGGTGAGTCCCGGCATGGTTTACGCGTCGGATGCCGCCCAATACGCAGGTGCCTTGGGGCTAGAGAGCCTGAGCGGCGCGGAAAAGCTGTCATCGTCGCCCGGTGCGACAGGGGCCACCGATTTCAGAAGCCTGCTTACTCCAAGTGAAGCAGATGTCGATGCGGCCTTTGCACAGATCACACCGGATACGCTGGCGAAAATCCTGATGACATCGGGGTCGACCTCAGACCCCAAGGGGGTTTTAACCAGTCAAAAGATGATGACCACGAACCAAGCACAACTGGCACAGGCATTGCCGTTTGTCACGGAACGGCCCCCGCAATTGGTCGATTGGCTGCCGTGGAACCACGTGTTTGGCGGGTCGCACAACTTTAACCTGATGCTCGCAAACGGAGGCAGCCTGTATATCGACGAGGGCAAGCCCGCGCCGGGATTGTTTGACAAAACCCTTGCCAACTTGCGTGAGATTTCCGGCACGATCAGCTTTAACGTGCCGGTTGGCTTTGCCCAACTTGTCACCGCGCTGAACGCAGACAAGCAGTTGCGCGAACGCTATTTCGCCGAACTGGATATGATATTTTACGCCGGTGCGTCCTTGCCGCAAGCAACTTGGGCCGAACTGGAACGCCTTGCGATGGAAACTCGTGGGCAGTTGCCGCTGATCAACTCGTCTTGGGGGCTGACCGAAACCGCGCCTGCTGCGCTGTTGCAGCATGAACCCGCTAAAGGGGCCGGGATCGTGGGAGTACCGTTGCCCGGTGTAAAAGTGAAATTGATCCCCGATGCAGACGGGCGCTGCGATGTGCGCGTGGCGGGGCCGACGATCACCAAAGGTTACCACGACAATCCCGCGAAAACAGCCGATGCGTTTGACGAAGAGGGGTTCTTTATCACCGGCGACGCGATGCGGTTTGTTGATCCGAATGACCCTGCACGGGGGCTGATGTTTGACGGGCGCATGTCTGAAGATTTCAAGCTGATGACCGGCACGTGGGTACGCGCGGGGCAGTTGCGTTTGGATCTGTTGGCGGCCTTAGCACCTTATGTTTCAGATCTGGTCCTGACGGGTCAGGGCCGCGAGGAAGTGGGCATGTTGCTGGTCCCCAACCGCGCGACGATCGCCGCGCAAGGCTGGGACGTATCGGACGACTTCGGAGCCCTGATCTGCGCGCCGCTGATGGAGAATGTCGGCGCTGTGATGAAAGATTTGGCAGCAAAAACATCCGGTAGTGCGGCGAGAGTAACCGGTGCTGTGATCATGACCGACCTTCCGTCAATGGGAGACGGAGAGGTGACGGCCAAAGGCAATTTGAACTTTCCCAAAATATTGATGCGCCGTGCTAACTTGGTTGATCGCATCTATGATAAATCTGATGCGGCGCAAATATCGGCGGATTAGTGCAATAAAATGCCCAATACTCCAAGTTCACTTGCGACATATTGTCATAAGTGCACAATAAAGCATCTATGTTTGGGAGGACTAAGATGACAGTTGCCACCGCGATTGCGAATGCTGCCACCTATTTTGTGGACCGCCACCCCGATGAAGGGCGTGGGGGCAAGGTTGCCTTTCGCGAGATTGGCACGGGCAGAACGCTGACCTATGGCGATTTGGCGGCAGGTGCCGGGCAGGTTGCGGGTGCCTTGGCGCGGGCTGGTATCCGGGCGGAAGAGCGCGCTGCGATGTTGGTGTTGGATCAGATCGAATTCCCGCAGATATTTTGGGGCGCAGTGAAAGGCGGTGTCATTCCGGTACCTTTGAACACGCTTCTGGCGACGTCGGTTTATGATGCAATCTTGCGGGACTCCCGCGCGGCCATCTTGTTCGTGTCCGCCGAGTTGTGGAACGTTGCCAAGGGGGCAGTCGAGGGAAATCCGTATTTGCGTCATGTAGTTGTCATCGGTGATGCCCCTGCAGACACCACCAGTTATGATAACTTTATTGAGGGGGCTGAAGCCCCTCATACCCTACCTGTCAGCCCGGACGAGGTCGCTTTTTGGCTCTATTCATCCGGCTCTACCGGACAGCCGAAGGGCGTGGCACATGTCCATTCAGCTTTGCGAGCGACCTCGGACACATATGGGAAACAGGTCCTTGAGATTGCCGAAGATGATGTGGTTTTCTCTGCAGCCAAGTTCTTTTTCGCTTACGGGTTGGGCAATGCCATGACATTTCCGCTGTCGGTGGGGGCCACGACCTTGCTATTGGCAGGGCGACCTACACCGGATGGCGTGGTCGAACTGCTGAACGCTGAAAAGCCAACCATATTTTGTGGCGTTCCGACGCTCTATGCCGCGATGGTTGCGCATATGGATAAATCAGGCAGCCTGACAGCCCCGCTGCGTACCTGCATTTCCGCTGGCGAGGCACTGCCCGAAGACGTCGGCTTGCGGTGGGAAAAACACGTTGGCACCTGCATTTTGGATGGCGTCGGATCGACTGAAATGCTCCATATCTTTTTGAGCAACCGAAAAGATGATCTGGTGTATGGCACTTCGGGCGTCGCGGTGCCGGGGTACGCGCTGCGTCTGGTGGATGAACTGGGCGAGGACGTGTTGCCCGGTGGAATTGGCGAATTGCTGGTGAACGGGGCCTCTTCGGCCAATTCATATTGGAATCAGCGCGAAAAATCCCGTTCCACATTCGAAGGCGTCTGGACCAGAACTGGCGACAAGTACGAATTGGACGAGGACGGCAGATTGACCTACTGTGGGCGCACGGACGACATGTTCAAGGTCTCCGGTATCTGGCTTTCGCCGTTCGAGGTCGAAGGCGCGCTGGTCAGTCACCCCCGCATACTCGAAGCAGCCGTCGTTGCCGTCGAAGATGCTGATGGGTTGGAAAAGCCAAAAGCCTTTGTGGTGCTGAAAGACGGCGTTGCCGACGATGCCTTGCTGGCGGAGTTGAAAGACCACGTCAAAGACAAGATCGGTAAATGGAAATATCCCCGCTGGATTGAGGTGGTGCAAGACCTGCCCAAAACGGCAACGGGAAAGATACAGCGGTTCAAGCTGCGGGAGGAAAGATAATGGGTGTGACTTGGTCAAACGAGGCTGGCCTGCGTCTGACGGCTGGCGGAAAATCATTGGAGTATGCTGCGTGGGGGCCCAAGCCCGCTGACGCACCAACACTGGTTTTGCTACACGAGGGGTTGGGCAGCCTCGCTTTGTGGCGTGATTTCCCACAAGCTCTGGTGGACGCCACCGGCTTTGGTGTGCTCGCCTATTCGCGGGCTGGCTATGGTGCGTCAGATCCTGTCGAACTGCCGCGCCCATTGGATTATATGACACGTGAAGCCACAGAATCCGTCGGTGATGTGCTGGACGCCGCAAGCATCGAACACGCGGTTTTGCTGGGCCACTCCGACGGTGCAACGATCGCCACGATATATGCGGGGTCGGTGTCCGACATGCGCGTCCGATCGCTGATCCTAATGGCACCGCATTTCTTTACGGAACCGATGGGCCTAGAGGCGATCAAGGCAGCGGGCGATGCCTATGCCAGTGGTGAGCTAAAGCAAAAACTGGCCAAGTATCACACAAACGTTGATGTTGCGTTTAACGGCTGGCACGACGCATGGATAGATCCAAAGTTTGAGGCATGGAATGTTGGCGACAGCATTGACCATCTGCGCATTCCTGTTCTCGCGATACAGGGGTGCGATGACCCCTACGGGACGCTTGCCCAAATCCAAGAGATCGAAACGCGGATTTATTCGCCCGTCGAGACAACAATTTTGGAAAACTGCGGGCACGCCCCGCATTTGGACCAACCTCATGCGACGCTGGAAGCGATCACCGAATTCTGCGCCCGCCTTGACCGGATCGAGCGTGAAGTTGTGCAGATGGCCTAGGTGTATCGCGCTGTGGTTCCATCGCATGCCTATGTGCCGGGTCACAACGCACGCCATCCTGACGATTGGTTTGACGAGATAAAGGCAAGCGTGACGAAAGATGTTCCTTTGGATCGGATTCATCAGACGGATGCTTGGAAGGCTGGGCTGTATTATTTCCATGCCGGGTATTTCTGGGAATGCCACGAAGTGCTTGAAGCCGTCTGGATGCGCACCGCCGACCCGTCGCCAGAAAGGTCGATAACGCAGGCGATTATACAATTGGCCAATGCGCGGCTGAAAATCCGGATGGGTAAAATGAACGCTGCCCAACGACTATGTGGCATGGTCGATGACCTGTTGGTGCAATGCGCAGGGATCGAAGCGATTCTGGGGCTTGAGCCTAAAACAGTTAAAAGCTGGGTTAAAGAGACGAGAGAGAGCATTCAGGTGTGATATAATGCATTTTCTCAAGCCGAATTCGGAGATACTGCGAAAATAAGTGGCAATATGGTGCCATATTTGAAATGCATCAATCAATTGGCCGTCCTCGTTATGCGAAACATTGGGCCAGGCCAGCTTAGGGGAGACTGCACGTGACCAAGATTATTGATTTTCAAACCGATCCGTCGAAATATCGTCATTGGAAGATCGAATATGACGGCCCGATTGCGAACCTTTATATGGATGTCGACGAAAAAGGCGGTTTGTTCGAAGGCTCTGAGCTGAAACTGAACTCCTACGATCTGGGCGTGGACATCGAACTGGCGGACATCGTCCAGCGCATGCGGTTCGAGCATCCAGAAGTCAAAGTTGTGGTAATGCAGTCGGCCAAGGACAAAGTCTTTTGCGCTGGTGCGAATATCCGAATGCTGGGCGGGGCGGCGCATAGCCACAAGGTAAACTTTTGTAAGTTCACAAACGAGACCCGCAACACATTTGAAGCCGCCATGGCTGACAGCGGTCAGAACTATATTTGCGCGGTCAAAGGGGCCTGTGCGGGTGGTGGCTACGAACTGGCGCTAGCGTGTAACTACATCATGCTGACCGACGACAGCACATCGTCCGTATCCTTGCCCGAAGTGCCTTTGCTGGCGGTTTTGCCGGGCACAGGCGGTCTGACCCGCGTGACAGACAAGCGCAAGGTTCGCCGCGACCGTGCCGATGTTTTCTGCTCCATCGAAGAGGGCGTGAAAGGCAAGCGCGCCAAAGATTGGCGTTTGGTTGACGAGGTTATCCCGAATTCGAAGTTTGATCAGGCCGTGGTTGAGCGGGCGAAAGAAATGGCCGCAAATTCAACTAAGGCCGATGTGGCGCAAGGTATCGACCTAACGCCAATCACACGTACATTTGCAGCCGACGGCATCAGCTATAGTACTGTCGAGGTGGTTCTAAACCGCGATGCGAAACGTGCAACGGTCACCATCAAAGGCCCGGATGCGGCAGCCCCTGTGGATATGGATGCCCTGACAGCAGAGGGTGCCGAGGCTTGGATTTTGCGCTGCGCGCGAGAGTTGGATGATGCCATCCTGCACCTGCGTAATAACGAAAAAGAGCTTGGCCTGATCGAATTCCAGACCCAAGGCGACCCTGAACTATTGATCGCGCATGAGGCGCTTTTGCTGGCCAACAAAGACCACTGGCTGGCCAATGAAATCCTGCAATACTGGAAGCGTCTGCTGAAACGTGTCGACATGACTTCGCGCAGCTTGGTTGCGATTGTCGAACATGGTTCATGCTTTGCGGGACCATTGGCGGAACTGCTGTGGTCCGTGGATCGCAGCTATATGATGCTTGAGGAGTTTGACGGCGACAACCGTCCCTTGGCGACAGTGACCCTGACCGATGGCAATTTCGGTACTTACAAAATGGGCAATGACTTGACCCGACTTGAAACGCGGTTCTTGGGCACCCCCGAAGATATCGAAAAGCTGAAAACGCTGAAGGGCCAGCCGCTTGAGGCCGACGCCGCCGACGAGGCTGGTCTGGTTACTTATGTCTACGATGACATCGATTGGGAAGACGAAGTGCGGCTGTTTATGGAGGAGCGCGCCAGCTTTAGCCCCGACGCCATGACGGGAATGGAAGCGAACCTGCGCTTTGCTGGCCCCGAAACCATGGAGACACGCATTTTCGGCCGTCTGACTGCTTGGCAGAACTGGATATTCCAGCGCCCGAACGCGGTTGGCCCCGATGGTGCGCTGCAACGCTACGGAACAGGCGTACGCGGCGAATACAACATGGAACGTGTGTAACGAGCGCGAACTTTACAAACAGTCCGTCCCAAAATCTTGAATGATTTTGACCCCACGAGGAGAAAACAAATGCTCGACCTGATTAACGTAAGCTACGATACCCAAATCCCGAATAACGTAAATCTGAGCCAGGACAAGAAGGTGCTGAAAGCGCTTGAGAAATGGCACCCCGGCTACATCAACTGGTGGAACGATCTGATCCCGCAGAACTTTCAGGAATCGATGGTTTATCTGCGGACGGCCGTTTCGGTTGATCCCAAAGGTTGGGCGAAATTCGACTATGTGAAAATGCCGGAATACCGTTGGGGTGTTCTGCTGGCACCAGCCGTTGAAGATCGCAAAATTCCGATGGGCGAACATTTCGGCGAGCCCGCGTGGCAGGAAGTGCCCGGCGAATATCGCAACATGCTCAAGCGCTTGATTGTCATCCAAGGCGATACCGAGCCGGGGTCCGTTGAACAGCAGCGGTTCCTTGGTCTGACGTCCCCGTCTCTGTACGACATGCGCAACCTGTTTCAGGTCAACGTCGAGGAAGGTCGCCACCTTTGGGCGATGGTCTATCTGTTGCAAAAGTATTTCGGTCGTGATGGCCGTGAAGAAGCGGATGATCTTCTGGTGCGTTCGTCAGGGTCCGAAGACAGCCCACGGATGCTGGGTGCCTTTAACGAGGAAACGCCGGACTGGTTGTCGTTCTTTATGTTCACCTACTTCACCGACCGTGACGGCAAAATGCAGCTTGAATCGCTGGCGCAGTCCGGCTTTGACCCGCTGTCCCGCACCTGCCGCTTTATGTTGACCGAAGAGGCACACCACATGTTTGTGGGCGAAACCGGCGTGGGCCGCACCATTCAGGCGACGCTTGAGGCGATGAACAAGCATGGCATAACCGACCCCTACGACATCAACAAAATCCGTGATCTGGGCGTCATCGACCTGCCTACGATCCAGAAAAAGCTGAACTTGCATTACACGCTGTCGCTGGATTTGTTTGGCCAAGAAGTGTCCACCAACGCTGCCAATGCGTTCAACTATGGTATTAAGGGCCGGTATATGGAGCAGCGGATCGACGACGATCACAAGCTGCAAAACGACACCTATTCGGTAACTTCGGTTAAAGAAGGCAAGATCATCACCGAAGACGTGCCTGCCCTGACCGCAATCAACATGCGTCTGCGCGATGATTATGTGCGTGACGCTGCAGGTGGTGTTGGTCGCTGGAACAAGCAGATTGCAAAGGCTGGCGTTGATTTCGAATTCAAGATGCCACACGAAGGGTTCCACCGTCAGATTGGCGTGTTCAGTGCTGTGGCTGTTGACCCCGATGGCCAGATCATCTCTTCTGATGAATGGCACAAACGCAAGGACGAGTGGCTGCCAACCAAAGCCGATGGCGACTTTATTCAGTCGTTGATGGTGCCATGCTATGAGCCGGGGAAATATGCCAGCTGGATCGCAGCGCCCAAAGTTGGCATCGACAACAAGCCGGGTGACTTTGAGTACGTCAAGTTGCACATGGCCTAAGCGACGCGGTGGGTTGTACCCACCCTACGCAAGTAACACTGGTGGGTGGGCTTAGGTCCGCCCATCCGCACATAAAACCGCAGGAGCAGTCGCCATGAACCAGCCCGTCAAACAGCACCTCATCGACCCCGAGATTTGCATTCGGTGCTATACCTGCGAAATGACCTGCCCTGTTGGTGCGATTGAACATGACGATAACAATGTTGTGGTAAATTTCGACATCTGCAACTTCTGCATGGATTGCATTCCGGTCTGCCCAACCGGTTCCATCGACGAATGGCGGGTTGTCGAAACGCCCTACACGCTGGAACAGCAATACGAGATGGAAGAGCTCCCCGTTCAGGGAGATATCGAAGTCGCTGTTCCATCCGATGGGGAAGTTGATCCCATCGCAGCGTTGCTGGCCGAGGCGCATAAGGGGGCTGGCGGCAAGGCCAAGGCCCCGCTAACTGCCAGCAAGCCCGCGGTGAATATGTACAACCTTGGCAAGCCCGCCATGATGAAAGTGCAGGGCAATTACCGACTGACCGACGATCCTGACCATGACGTGCGCCACATCATCCTTGATCCCGGCGCATTACCGTTTCCCGTACTCGAAGGGCAATCTGTCGGCATAATCCCCCCCGGCACCGATGCAGAGGGCAAGGCCCATCTGCCAAGGCTTTATTCTGTTTCCAGCCCGCGCGACGGCGAGCGGCCAGGGTATCACAACATCTCACTGACGGTAAAACGCGAAGACAAAGGCCTTGCGTCGAACTTCCTATGCGATCTGAAAACCGGCGCAGAGGTTGAAGTAACTGGCCCGTTTGGTGCTACATTCCTGATGCCCAGCGACCCGCAGGCGCATCTGCTATTGATCTGTACCGGAACCGGATCGGCCCCGATGCGGGCCTTTACCATGCAGCGTCAGCGCAGTGGTGCGACGGGCGGCATGACCATGTTCTTTGGGGCGCGCACCCCAAAAAGCCTGCCGTATTTTGGGCCTCTCAAGAAAATCCCCGAAAGCCTGCTGAAACAGCATTTGGTGTTCAGCCGCGAGGCAGGCAAAGACAAGGAATATGTGCAGGATCGCATCATTGCCGAACAGGACTCCGTTGCAGAGCTGTTGGCCAGCGATCAGACCTATATCTATATCTGTGGGTTGCGGGGCATGGAGGAAGGTGTTGAAAAGGCGATGAATTCAATCGCCGAAAGCATGGGGCAGCAATGGGAATCCCTGCGCGATGCCATGCGCGAAGACGGCCGCTACCATGTGGAAACCTATTAAATGATCGACACGCCGTTTGTGCATGAAATCCGCGTAACGTGGGGCGACTGCGATCCTGCGCAAATCGCGTATACCGCCCGTCTGCCGTGGTTTGCATTGGACGCCATCAATGCGTGGTGGGAAGAGCATTTCGACGGCGAAGGTTGGTTCCAGATGGAAATTGACCGCAATATGGGTACACCTTTCGTGAACCTGTCGATGGATTTCCGCAGTCCAGTCACTCCGCGCCATCGCCTTATGTGCGAGACCTACCCAACTCGTCTGGGCGAAAAATCGATCACCTTCGGCATGAAGGCTTATCAGAACGACGTGCTGTGCTTTACCGGCAGTTTCACGTGTGTGTTCACCCAAGCGGATGTGTTCAAAAGCATGCCAGCGCCTGACCGTATTCGCAAAGTTGTCGAACCGCTGATCCGGAAAGATTAGTGCACTTTTTTGCAGATTTCAGTTGATCCTCAAAGCTGACCGACTAATCTTGCATTATTGTTCATTAAGGGGTGCTTATGCCCGATACGGTAGATCCGGCAAACCCCGGTGAAGAGCTTATTCAACGTCTTGCCTCACGCGTGCGTGACGCCCGAAAATCCAAGGGGCTACCCCGCCGCGTCCTGTCAGAGATGTCGGGCGTGTCGCCGCGCTACCTTGCCCAGCTTGAGGCTGGAGAAGGCAATATCTCGGTTATTCTACTCCAGCGCGTGGCCGCTGCGCTGGACTTAAAGGTCGAAAATCTGCTGGCAGAGGGTGTCCCGCTGGACCGCGATGTCGAGCGGGTCGCAAAGTTGTTCGGCAAGGCAAGTGCTGATGTGCAACAGCAGGTCAGAGCGCTGCTTTCCACCCAAAGTCCTGCGGCGTTGCGGGCAGGTCGCATAGGATTGATCGGACTGCGCGGCGCTGGAAAATCCACATTGGGAAAACTGGCAGGGGATGCGCTTGGCCTTCCTTTTGTCGAACTGAACAAGGAAATCGAAGCTGCATCCGACATGCCCGTCTCCGAGGTGATGGCACTTTATGGACAGGAAGGATACCGCGAGCTTGAAGCTGAAGCATTGAAGCGGGTC
>JAPKCR010000235.1 GCA_026421135.1 Sulfitobacter sp.
CCGGGCGAAGGCGCTGCAATTTTTCACGTGGCCTATGGCGGCGTGACAATGATCAGCGGCTGGTCCGGGGATTACAAATTGGACCTGTCCGCTTGGCCATCGGAACCAGACGTGCAGGTCACGGGCAAAGACCGGGCTGATATCCGTTTGGGCGTATCTTTTATTCGCATTGATGGGCCTGTGTCGGAAAAGAAATTGAAATCCCAGATCACCCAGGGCTAAGCAGGCCACCAAAACACACTTGGAGAGAGACATGGCGCTGACGTTCGACCCAGAATCCCCATTGGCGGGCGAAATACGTGTGGTCGAAAACGCACTTATCGTCCCGTGGGGCGAGGGCAAACGCCAGGGGATGGCCCGCCCAGCCGGGGTGTTCGACGCACAGGGAAATTTCTGTGTCGATGCGATGACTTGGCGGTCAAGCCGCAGGGCCACTACCATAGAGCCCGACCTGCCATCAGAGGCCGAAGTAGACCGCGAAGTGGCGGGAACTATGCTGTATGGGGGGCTGTCTTACGGCCATTTCGGGCATGCATTATGTGAATCATTGGCACGCCTATGGGCAATCGATGAATTTGACGGCACGATTGATGCGGTGGCGTTCATTCCCAAGAACTCCATCACGTGGCCCGAACGCAGCCTTGGCATGGTTCAGATCATTGCGGACCAGCTGGGCGGCATGCCCCGCTTGACGGCATTCAACAAACCGACGCGCGTTGAGCGTCTAGTGATCGCGCCGCAGGCGTTTGGTGTGAATGATTTGATGGCGGGTAGTCCCGAATTTCGCGCCTTTACCGACCGCCGTTTGCGTCAAAGGATCAAACCTGCGGGTCCGGACAAAATCTATATCTCGCGCAGCGGGCTGTTTCGCAAACGCGGACGGTTCCTGCTTGAGAACTATATCGAATCCAAGATGGAGGCCGAGGGTTATACCATTTTCCACCCCCAGCAGCATGATCTGGAAACCCAGTTGGCATACTACAAAGGGGCGTCAATGATCGTTTCCACGGATAATTCGGCGCTTCATCTGGCCGCCTTTGTTGTCGATCCGACGTGCAAGATCGGTATTTTGCTGCGCCGTCCAGGCACGATTTACGAGGACTTCCAGCTTCAGTTGAAATGGTTCGCAGGTGTGACCCCTGATGTGGTCGACGCCTGCACGCGCTTTTGGTTCCGCAAAAACGAGAAAGTTCAATTTAACGAGGTGTATTCCCTGATCGACTTTGAGAAAACTGCGCAGGCGCTAAAAGACGCGGGCCTGATTGCGAAAGCAGATTGGGTAAACCCCACGGTCGCAGAAGTGGATGAAGCGGTGCAGTCTCTTCAGACAGAGTTCGATATGGAATTCGACGAGATTTTTCTGTAGAAATCTGCGTTGCTTTAAGTTTTTCCGCCTCCTATTGTTCGGGTATAGAACACTTATTTGTTCGCGACCTTGGGAGGGGGATCAATGCCACTTGCGCCGCTGGACGAGGCGATAACGATTGCCGACCTTACCCGTGACCCCTATCCGATTTACGCGCGGCTGCGGTCGCAAAGCCCTGTTTTGCGGGTCAAATCATTGGGGCGTACATTGCTGACCAGGGCCGCAGATACCCGTGCTGTCAAAGGCAACCCCGCGCTGTTCAGCACCAATGATCCCAATACCCCAATGGAAAAGGCGTTCGAAGCGCATACCCTGATGCGCAAGGATGGCGATGCACATCTGCGCGAACGCATGGCGATGGTACCGACGTTCTCAGCGCGCAATATCAAGACGATCTGGGTGCCGTCCTACGAGCGCCACGCCAGTGAGTATCTGGACCGTCTGCCCCGTGACGAGGTCATCGACCTGTTCCCAATGTTGGCTGGCCCCCTAGCGGCGCGCATTTTGGCCGAGATCTTAGGGATGCCCGATGCGTCCGACGCAGATATGCAACATTGGTCACAGGCGTTGATTGACGGGGCCGGGAATTTCGGCTGGGCGGATGAACCGTTCGAGCGTGTGGCTGCGGCCAATATCGGGATGAACGCAGAAATCAGACGCATGGTTGACCGCCTCAAGGCTGACCCGGATCAATCAGCGCTGTCGGTGATGGTGAATGCGGATGAGCCCATCGAAATGAGTCAGATTGTGTCGAATATCAAAATCGCGATTGGCGGCGGAATAAACGAGCCTCGCGATGCGCTGCTGACAATTCTTTACGGGCTGTTGACCAATCCGGACCAGTTGGAAGAAGTGAAATCCAAAGCGCTATGGAGCGATGCTTTCGAGGAAGGGGTGCGCTGGGTAGCTCCTATTCAGGTCAGCTCTCGGGTGGCACTTGAGGATACTGAAATCAGAGGTTTCACCATTCCCAAAGGTGATGTGGTGATGACATCGCAGGCATCGGCCAACCACGACGAAGATGTATTTGAGGACGGGCATCTTTTTGATGCGTTCAGGAATGCGTCGGCGCACCAGTCGTTCGGCAACGGGCCGCATCACTGTATGGGCATCCATATCTCGCGGCATACGGTGGGCAAGGTTTTGTTGCCGATGCTGTTTGAACGTTTCCCGAATATGGAGTTGGTGGACCCCGCAAGCGTGGTCTGGTCTGGCTTCGGATTTCGGGGGCCGTTAAACCTGCCCGTGCGCTTGAATTAGCGCAGCGGGCAGGCCGTTTATGAGACGTTGACGCTGCGCAGTCCCAGTATCTTGCGGGCCTGTTGCCATGTGGCGACGGGGCGCTCGTATTTCTCGCACAGGTCTGCGGCGCGCTTGATCAGCGCTGCGTTCGACGGGGCAAGCGTGTCGCGGTCAAGGCGAACGTTATCCTCTAGACCCGCGCGGGTGTGGCCGCCCGCCGCAATGGCCCATTCGTTCACAACTATCTGGTTGGGGCCAATACCTGCCGCACACCATGCAGCGTCAGGCGCGCGTGCTTTGACCTGCTGCACATAGAAATCGAACACTGTCTTGTCGGCAGGCATCGCGTTCTTCACGCCCATAACGAATTGCACATACAGCCGCCCATACAGCTTGCCGTTTTTGTGAAGCTGGATAGCCTGCAAAATGTGGCTCAAATCAAAGGCTTCGACCTCGGGCACAACTTCATAGGTGCGCATTTCGGAGGCAAGCCAGTCAACCAGATCCGGCGGGTTCTCGTAGACGCGGGTAGGAAAGTTGTTCGACCCCACCGATAGGGACGCCATATCAGGGCGCAGCGACAGCATGCCGCCACGGGTCTTACCTGCACCAGAACGGCCGCCCGTTGAGAACTGGATAATCATGCCGGGGCAGTGTTTTTCCACACCTTCCTTAAGGCGGGCGAATTTTTCAGGGTCCGAAGATGGCGTTTCATCGTCGTTGCGCACGTGGGCGTGGCAAATGCTTGCTCCGACCTCAAACGCCTCGTGGGTACTTTCGATTTGTTCAGCGATCGAAATTGGCACATTCGGGTTTGCGGCTTTGGTAGGGACGCTGCCAGTGATGGCGACGCACAAAATACAAGGATCAGACATCTAGGAACACCGTTTCATTCTCGCCCTGAAGATGGATATCAAAACGATAGATGCCGTCGGCCTCTTTCTCCGCGATCAGGGTCGGTACGCGGTTTTGATGTTCGATGCGGGTCAGCAGCGGGTCGGCGCTGTTGTCGGCATCCGGGAAATACATGCGGGTGTGCAGGCCAATGTTGATGCCCCGTGCCACGATCCAGAACGTGATATGCGGTGCCATCATGCGCCCATCCGGAAACGGAGCAGCACCCGGGCGGATGGTGTCGAATGCCCATTCGCCGGTGTCATAATCACCAGCCTTGCGGCCCCAACCGGCAAAGTTCGGGTCTGCCGCCCCGCGCGGATCATTATTGGGATAGATGCCGTCGGTATCGGCTTGCCATATCTCGACCATCGCATCCTTGAGCGGAGTGCCGGTGCCGTCAAACACGGTCCCTTTGACCGTGATGCGGTCACCGCGTGTCTCGGCGTTGACCATCGTATCACCCAGATCATGGGGATAGACACCTTTGATGTCGCAAAAGTTCGGCACGCAACCAATATGCACATAGGGCCCGGCGGTCTGCGACGCGCTTTCCTTGAGGTGTTTCAGCTCTTGCATCAATTGCCCTCCTTGCGGTTCTCGAACAGTGTCGAGCGGCGGCCACGCAAAACCATATCAAACTTATAGGCGCGTGCGTCCATCGGGACAGTGTTTTCCATATCCAGCGGTGCAATCAATTGCTCGATTGCTTCACGCGAGGGGATTGTCTCGACGATAGGGCATTTCCAGATCAACGGATCGCCCTCGAAATACATTTGGGTGATCAGGCGCTGGGCAAAGCCGCTGCCGAATAGGGAAAAGTGGATATGGGCCGGGCGCCAGTCATTCGCGCGGTTTGGCCAAGGATAGGCTCCGGGCTTGATCGTGCGGAAACTATAGCCGCCATTTTCATCGGTCACCGTCCGCCCGCAACCGCCAAAGTTGGGGTCAAGCGGGGCGAGATAGCCTTCCTTCTTGTGGCGATAGCGCCCGCCAGCATTGGCCTGCCAGAATTCTAGCAAAACACCGGGTATGCCGCGGCCGTTCTGGTCCAACACACTACCATGAACGATGATCCGCTCGCCAATCGCCATCTCGCCGTTGGCGGCGTAATTCAGGATCAGGTCATTGTCCAACTCGCCCAGCATGTTGTGGCCGAACACAGGCCCCGTCTGTTCGCTTAGCGTAGTGTTCATCGAAATCAGCGCCTTTTGCGGTGACCGCACGACTGAGGTTTTATAATTGGGCGTCAAGGCTGGCGGCTGCCAGCTGCGGTCCCGATGAAAGAACGCACCATTCTGATCGGTCATAGGTCCACTTCCATTTCCTTATAGGTCTGTTTGGCCAGTTTAAGGGCGTGGTTCGCCTTTGGCACCCCCGCATAAATAGCGACGTGCTGGAATGCTTCCATCACATCGGTTTTGCTGGCACCGGTGTTAGCAGTGGCACGGATATGCATGGGGATTTCATCAAAATTGCCAGTTGCTGCCAACAGGGCCAGCGTCAGCATCGATCGTTCGCGGAGGGTGATATTGTCGTTCG
>JAPKCR010000842.1 GCA_026421135.1 Sulfitobacter sp.
TAACCCCAAAGGGACAGGCCAGCAAAGTCGATAGACGTGATCAAAAAGATCTGAATGATCGAATAGCCGGTGAACACCAGAAAGATGGAGCTGATGGACACGCCCATAACGGCAGCGAACGCATAGAAAAGCGTCTGTGCGGTCGCCGCAGAGATTTTATTCATGGCAGCGCCCAAGCCGAAGACAAAGGCAAGCGGCGCAAACATAACAACCCATTTCAGCGGCGACATGTACAAAGCAGACCCAAACGAGGTCAGATACTTGTCAGTGCCGATCTGCGCCATAGCGGCGGTTGGGTCGGTTGTAACTGCAAGACCGGAAATGGCCCAAGCAGCAGCAAAGGTGATCAACATGCCAATCGACATGGTGCCATACACCTTGTTCATGTGGGTGCGCAGCCCCTCGTCGATAGCGGCGGCGCGGGATCCGGCAGCGGACCGGATTGTATTCACGTCGGCCATGAAAGTCCTCCAATAGGTAAAGAGTTGCGGGATTGGTTTTCCTATCCCGGTATTGCATAGAATATCGGTTGACTTGCATTGGTTTTCAAGGCTTTTCAACGATTATCCGGAAGTGGTTTCAATAAAGTTATTGCTTTTCAAACCTCCCGGCGGCCTTCTCATTCATTTAAAGGAAAAATGGCTCAGATTTGGCGCAATAGTCGCCATTACGCTGACCTGATTGGACTATTTTTTGTGGTGCCATGCACCGCAACGGGGGCGGTCCAAATATTTCCTTGCCAGATGCATCACGATGCTAAATGAATTATGATAAATGCATCACGAAAGTGGATGAATGAGAAACCTTGATATCACCACACTAAGATCATTCGTTGCGGTTGCTGACTCAAGCGGGGTGACCCGCGCTGCCGGTTTCCTGCATCTCACGCAATCTGCCGTATCGATGCAGCTGAAACGTCTAGAAGATCTCTTGGGGCTTGAATTGCTGGACCGGACTGGCCGCACGATTGCCCTGACCGCGAGCGGAGAGCAGGTGCTGGCGTATGCCCGACGGATGATTGCGCTGAACGATGAAATGATTGGCAGATTGACCGACCAGTCGCACGAGGGGGTTATTACCTTGGGCGTGCCCCATGACATTGTTTATCCAAACATTCCCCAAGTTCTCAAGCAGTTTAATTCCGCCTTTCCTCGGGTTCGTATCCAGATGGCGTCCTCTTATACCCGAACCTTAAAGGATGCCTTTGCCAAGGGGGCTTGCGATCTGATCATGACCACTGAAACTGCCCTTGATACCGGCGGCGAGACGTTGTGCACCAAGCCCTTGATCTGGATCGGCGCACAGGGTGGTGCCGCTTGGCGCCAAAGGCCGTTGAAACTGGCCTTCGGGAGGTTTTGCACCTTTCGGCCCAATGTTGTTGAAGCCTTGGATCGGCACAGCGTAAAATGGGACGTGATCGTCGAGACTGAGAGCGACCGCACAATCGAGGCGACGGTCAGTGCCGACCTCGCGGTACATGCGATGATAGAAGGCACCGAACCACCGCACCGTGATGGTGGATCCGCTCA
>JAPKCR010000843.1 GCA_026421135.1 Sulfitobacter sp.
ATGGCTATGCCTGCGTTATCCAAGTGGTCTCGACGGGCGAAAGCCTTTTGAAACGCCGATTGGAGGTGATGGACCCCGATGATGAACTCGTCGAGGGCGCGCTCACGCCGCGCGACTACGTGCTCGGCTACCTCGAACAGGCCTTTCCCATCCACACCCAGAAGCTTGTCGAGATTGACGGCAATGTCGTTGCAGAGCCGCTGCGGGATGAAACAGGGGCCTTGGTTGTCTCTCGCGAAGCCTTAGCATTGCGGGACGAGGCGATGATGGACCTCATGGCGCTGGCCCCGATCCCCGCGGCACTGGATCAAATCCTTTGGGCGTTCGGGGATGAAGCGGTGGCCGAGGTGACTGGACGGTCTATTCGCCCGCTCAAATCCAGCGATGGCGCGCTCTTTATCGAAAAGCGCGCTGCGAGCAGCAATTCATCCGAGACGCAGGCGTTTATGGATGGGGAGAAGAACATCCTGATATTCTCGGATGCAGGTGGCACGGGGCGATCCTATCACGCGGCACAAACGGCAAAAAACCAGAAGCGGCGTCGCCATTACTTGCTGGAGCCCGGCTGGCGCGCGGATGCAGCTATTCAGGGACTTGGGCGTACGCATCGTTCCGCGCAGGTCAGCGCGCCGTTCTTCCGGGTCTGCACCTCGGACGTTCACGGTGAAAAACGCTTCACCTCAACAATCAGCAAACGTCTTGATCAGCTTGGCGCACTCACCAAAGGCCAACGCGAGACAGGCTCGCAAGGCATGTTTCGCGAGGAGGACAATCTCGAAAGCCCCATCGCGCGGTCCGCGCTGCGGGGATACTACGCCGATCTTGCCGCGGGGCGTGCGGAGGCGATGGGCTATGAGACCTTTACCGATTGGACGGCATTGCGGCTGATCGACAAAGACGGCGTTCTGCTGGAAGAGCTGCCGCCGATCCAGCGGTTCCTCAATCGGGTGCTGGCACTACCGATCCATATGCAGAACGCGCTCTTTGCAGAGTTTATGCAGCGGATCGCGGATCAGACAGAGCGTGCACGGGACGCAGGCACGCTTGATCTCGGTGTAGAGACGCTGCGGGGCGAGACGATCAAACAGGTCTCAGTAGAGGATTTATGGACCTGCCCGCAATCCGGCGCTGTGACACGTATCATAGGATTGGAGGTGACGGATCCTGTTCACATCGCGCGCGCGGATAGCGCCCTTCGCAACAACTTCGATAAAGTCCCTATGGTCAATCGCGCATCGGGGCGGGTTGGGCTCATCTCAAAACGACCCATGCAGATGTATGACGAAGACATCGTCACCTTGATGCGCAAGGTGGTTCGCCCAACGGGCAAATCCTATCTTGAAGAGGACAAATTCGAAGCCTCGGCGTGGGAGGCGGTCGCGCAATCAGAGTTCATAAGGCTTTGGGATGAAGAGGCTGACAGCTTGCCCAAAACCACCACGACGAAGCTCTATCTGCTCACGGGTCTGTTGCTGCCGATCTGGAAGACCATCCCGACCAGCAACGAGCGTATCTATCGCGTCACGC
>JAPKCR010000844.1 GCA_026421135.1 Sulfitobacter sp.
ATCGCAGCACGTGGTAGTGCAGACAGCCAGAAATTATCCTGTCGCCGCGATAGACCACACTTTTAGGGATGCATTGCTTGAGACAGGACGCAGCGTGCGAAAGCTCGGGATTGCACCTGAACATTTGCCAGAACTACAGGTGTTGTCATCCTTGCTGGTGCATACCCACCAGACTTACCGCACGACCCCGCCGAAAGACACGGAAGACTGGAATGGCCAGCCGGAGCTTTGGCGTTTCGGTATTTCTGGGGATTATCCAATTTTGTTGCTGAAGGTATCAGATCTGGAAAACTCTATGCTTCTTGACCTTCTGGTGCGGGGCCATCGGATGTGGCACGATTCTGGTCTGTATATCGACTTAGTCATTTTGCGCGACGCTGCCAGCAGCTACGAAGAGCCGCTGCGTGAAAAAGTCCTGTCAATTATCAGCGATACCCGCGCGACCGGGATGTTGGGCATGCGCGGTGGTATTCACCTGCTTGCTGGCGACCAGATGCCGGCACCGCTGCGGCGCGGGCTAGAGGCGTCGGCGCGCGTCGTGCTGAACGACGGAAAAAGAAGCCTTAGAGATATACTAGACAAGGCCTTGGAGACACAGGATCAGCCACCGCTGTTCGTGCCGAATCCGCATTCATTGTACACTCCAATTCCCGCTGTTGTCAGGCCCGACAACTTGCAGTTCGACAACGGATATGGCGGGTTTGATCCTGCGAACGGTGACTACCTGATCCATCTTGCACCCGGCAATCGCACCCCGGCACCTTGGTGCAACATCTTGGCCAACGACGATGTAGGCTGCCTTGTCAGTGAAGCCGGATTGGGCATGACTTGGGCTGTGAACAGTGGAGAAAACCGCCTTACACCTTGGTCAAACGATCCAGTTTCCGATGTGCCAGGCGAAGTCCTGTATTTGCGAGACGAAGCCAACGGCGAGGTCTGGACGACGACGCCGCAACCGTTAGGGCAATACGCCGATTGTCAGATTAGGCATGGTACCGGATTCACACGCTGGTCAAAGAACAGCCACGGTTTAGAGCAGACGCTTACGTGTTTTGTTCCGATAGAGGATCCGGTCAAAGTCGTTCGACTGTGGCTTGCCAACCCGTCGGATCAGCATCGCCGGATTACGGCCACATACTACGCGCAATGGCTGCTAGGGGCACTGGAAAGCGCGTCCCGCCCCCATGTCACCAGCCGCTACGAAGCGGAACTAAAGGCCATCGTCGGCCGCAACCTTTGGAACCCCGAATTTGCAAAGCGCGCCGTGTTTCTTACAGCATCGTTGGACCCTCATAGCGTCACAGGCGATCGATGTGATTTTTTAGGCCATGAGGGAGATGTGTTCGACCCAGAAGGGTTGCGACGTTGGGATCTGGGTGGTTCTTTTCCTCAAGGTAGCGATGCTTGTGCCGCCTATCAGATACATTTGGATATCCCTGCAAATGGGGAGAGGGAAGTTGTTTTTGTATTAGGTGAAGTTGAGAACTCTGCAAAACTTGTCCCGATTATCAAGAAATGGCAAAACC
>JAPKCR010000236.1 GCA_026421135.1 Sulfitobacter sp.
CCCGGCCCCGGTCGCCCCGGCTTGCCAAAAGAACCCGGCGAAAAGACTGCGACTGGCAAGACGATCCCCGGCAAACCCAAGCCCGGATACGGCAAGTCCAAGCCTGCGCGTCCCGCGTCAGACGGCCCAGCCCCGCGCAAATTTGGTACACGGGTCAAGAGCACGAGAAAGCCGTAATTGCTTTGAAATTGAGCGGGTACTGCCTGCCATTGCCTCAGAATCCCTAGCGGCTCGTTGAAAGAGCCCCTATATACGGTCCAGAGGGAAAATTAGATGGCTCGATTGTTTCTATTTGCCAGTTTATTGGCGCTGGTTCTTGTGATTGTTTACGTTTTGTTGACAATTGTGACCCGGGTGCTGGACGCGGGACAGAACATGCTGGAACCCGGACACGGACAAAACAAAGAGGGCCTGATGGTACCGACACCGTTTCAAAAGATCACTTATGCCGCGTTAATTGTGCTGCTGTTTGGCGTCGCAACTGGCTGGCTGGGGGGCCTCTGATGGCCAAGCGGTATGGCGGAAAGTACAGCCAAGATGGTGACACGGCACAATCTCCCCGCGCAAAACGGGTCGAGGTCGATCCCGTCGGCGCGCGCGCAAACGTGCTGTTTATTCCTGCGATTCCACTGGTTTTCATGTCATTGAACGATGGGGCCCAAGGTTTGGCCTTGGGATTGGTCGCGGCAGGGTTCTTGACCAGTGCTGCGCTTATGCTGCGCGAGGGGCTAAAGGCCGAGGCCGCTTATGTGGCCCGCAAAGTGGCTGAACGCCCTGCCCTTCCTCGCAAGATGATCGCAAGCGCCCTGACAGGAATTGGGGTTAGTCTGGCTGCATATAAGAATGACCCAAGCATTGCTGCTGCCGTAATTTTTGGGCTGGCAGCTCTTGGCCTACATGTGTCTGCGTTCGGCATTGATCCGCTTTCCTCCAAGGGGATGGAAGGGATCGACAGCTTTCAAAAGGATCGTGTGGCCCGAGTGGTCGAAGAGGCCGAAAAACATTTGAACGCCATGAGCGTTGCAATTGCCCGCGCAAGCGACCGGCAGACGTCAGAACGTGTGGCCGATTTTCAAACCACCGCCCGCACGCTGATCCGCACAGTAGAGGAAGACCCGCGTGATCTGACCGGCGCACGGAAGTACCTGTCGGTTTATTTGCAAGGTGCCCGAGATGCGACGCTCAAGTTTGCGGATATTTATGCCAATACGCGCGATGCGCAGGCGCGCGCAGACTATCTGGCCCTGCTGGATGATCTGGATAAAAACTTCGCCGCGCGTACGCAAAAGTCGTTATTGGAAGACAAGACCGACCTGAACATTGAGATTGATGTGCTGCGTGAGCGGCTTTCCCGAGAAGGCGTGCGTCTGAAATAGCGCGCGTTTACCAGAGATTAGAAAGAGAACCACCATGTCCGACATCGTTCGCGAAAAAGCCACCCAGACTGTTGCGTTGGTTGACGAAGTTAACGCAATTGTGCTGGCCGACCCCGCGCCAGCCGAGGCCATTGTAGCACTGGAAAAGGCCGATGGCCCGATGAGCAACGAGATTAAAAGCCGTATGGCCGAGATCGACATGAACGAAACCCAGTCGATCATCTCTTTCGGGTCCGCCGCACAGGCCGAGTTGCAGGAAATCAGTCAGGCGATGTTGCAAGACGTGCGCAACAAGGATGTCGGGCCGGCCGGTGATAGCTTGCGCAACATTGTCACCACCATCCGCGGCTTTTCCGTATCCGAGCTGGACGTCCGCCGCGAACGTAGCTGGTGGGAGCGCCTGCTGGGCCGCGCCGCACCTTTTGCCAAATTCACGGCCAAGTTCGAGAAAGTCCAAGGCCAGATCGACCGCGTCACGGACGAACTACTGACCCACGAACACGCGTTGCTGAAGGATATCAAATCCCTTGATATGCTGTACGAAAAGACGCTGCAGTTTTATGATGAACTGGCGCTTTATATTGCTGCGGGCGAGGCCAAGTTGGCTCAGTTGGACGCCACTGAAATCCCCGCCAAAGAAGCCGCCGTTAAGGCTGCTGATGAGAAAGATCAGGTAATCCAAGCCCAAGAACTGCGCGACATGCGTGCTGCGCGTGATGATTTGGAGCGCCGCGTGCATGACCTGAAACTGACCCGTCAAGTTACCATGCAATCGTTGCCCTCGATCCGGTTGGTACAGGAAAACGACAAATCCCTGGTCACCAAGATCAATTCAACCCTCGTCAACACTGTACCCCTTTGGGAAACTCAACTGGCTCAGGCTGTGACGATCCAACGGTCCCGCGAGGCGGCAGTCGCCGTGCGTGAAGCCAATGACCTGACCAACGAATTGCTGACCTCCAACGCGAAAAACCTGCGTGAAAGCAACAAGATCATCCGCACCGAGATGGAGCGTGGCGTCTTTGACATCGAAGCGGTCAAGCAGGCCAATGCGGATCTGATCGGTACCATCGAGGAATCGCTGCAAATCGCTGATGAAGGCAAAGCCAAGCGAGCCGCGGCCGAAAAGGATTTGCAAGAAATGGAAGCCAAACTGCGCGACACCCTCGCGTCGGCGTCGGCCTCCAAACCCGTCGCATAAGTTCAGGGCGCGGGAATGGATTTGCAGATCGGTCAATTGAAAAGCTGGGTGGTGACAGGAGTGGCAGGTTTACTGCTGACGGCCTGCGCCTTGCAGCCCCCTATTGAGCCAACCCTCAAACCGATCGCGCGCCCTGCCATTCCTGTGACATTGCCTGCGCCAACCGTTGCGCAGCCCACGTCACAAGAAAGCGCCAAGCTGCGCAGTTATTTCAATCAGGTGCAGCAAGCACAGCTTAGCCAAGGTCTGCTGCGCCGTGATGGTGGCGGTCCTGATACGCCTTATACCGCTGAAATGCTGGCGAGAAACTTTGAACAGGTCGCGTTCTACAACGAATATAACGCCACTTTCTCTGGTCGTGGCGGTCAAACGTTGATGCGCCGCTGGGAAAAACCTGTGCGCATGGCCATCGTCTTTGGCGATGGTGTCCCGCCTTCAACCCGCGAGGCCGACACTGCTGCGGTTCAGGCCTATGCCGGGCGGTTGGCCGGTATTACGGGCCATCCGATATCGGTGGGTGGCGCGCCGAACTTTATGGTGATTATCGCTGGCGAAGATGACCGCGAAAAGGCCTTGGCCGAGGCGGCAAGGCGCATCCCCGGTGTCACCCCCGCCAGCCTGAGCGCGTTGCAAAATCTGCGCCGCGACACCTATTGCATCGTGGCCGCCTATGCAGGTGGTGTGGACCCCAGCACATACACTGCCGCTGTGGCTGTGATCCGTGCGGAAAACCCGTCGCTTATGCGCCTGTCTTGCATCCACGAAGAGCTGGCCCAAGGGCTCGGTTTGGCCAATGACAGTCCGACTGCGCGTCCGTCGATATTTAATGATGATGATGAATTTGCGTTGCTGACACGACACGATGAAAATCTGCTAAGGATCCTGTACGATCCACGCCTAGAAGCGGGCATTAGCGCCGAACAGGCAATTCCGATCGTCCGCACCATCGCCCGCGAATTGACGGGCGGCCCCGTTTAGACCGCTGCCACCTTCCCGAAAGGACCACATCCATGGGTATTCTTGATTTCCTCTCTGGCCAATTCATCGACGTCATTCACTGGACCGATGACACCCGCGACACGATGGTCTGGCGGTTCGAGCGCGAGGGCCACGAGATCAAGTACGGTGCCAAGCTGACCGTACGCGAAGGTCAAGCGGCTGTGTTTATACACGAGGGCCAACTGGCAGATGTGTTCACGCCCGGTCTCTACATGCTCGAGACCAACAACATGCCAATCATGACATCGCTGCAGCACTGGGATCACGGTTTTAAAAGCCCCTTCAAAGCCGAGATATATTTTGTCAACACGACGCGGTTCAACGACCTGAAATGGGGCACAAAGAACCCGATTATCGTGCGTGACCCCGAATTTGGCCCCGTGCGTCTGCGCGCCTTTGGCACCTATTCTGTCAAAGTGTCCGATCCTGCCCATTTCCTGACCGAGATCGTCGGCACTGACGGCGAATTCACCATGGACGAGATCAGCTATCAGATCCGCAATATAATCGTGCAGGAATTTTCGCGCAGCATTGCAATGTCGAAAATCCCGATCCTTGATATGGCTGCTAATACCCGCGAACTGGGCAAGCTGGTCAGCGCTGAAATCTCGGCGACCATCAGCGAATACGGTCTGTCGATCCCTGAACTATACGTCGAAAACGTATCCCTGCCCCCCGCAGTCGAACAGGTGCTGGACAAGCGGTCGTCGATGGGAATGATTGGCGACCTAAATCAATACACCCAGTTTCAGGCCGCCGAGGCCCTTGGCCGTGACGGCGGCGCAGGTGCGGCCATGCAGGCTGGCTTGGGTGCTGGCCTGGGCATGCAGATCGGTCAGGCCGCCGCAGCACAGGCAGGCCCTTGGGGTCCGCGCCCCGCAGTTGTGCAGACACCCCCGCCGCCACCGGTTGCAGACAAGGTCTGGCATCTGGCTGAAAATGGCCAGACCAAGGGCCCGTTCTCGAAGGCGGCCCTTGGCCGTATGACCCTTGACGGCGCATTGACCCGGGAAACATTGGTCTGGACCCCCGGCCAGGACGGCTGGAAAAAGGCCGATGATGTAGATGAACTGGCCCAGCTGTTCACCGTAATGCCACCGCCTCCGCCCCCTGCCAACTAACGCGCAGTGCATGGCATTGCGGGTTGGAAAAGGTAGCTCCCCCATTGCGCGGGGGAGGCTTTCTTTTTCAAATCGGTATCGCGGGCGGCGGGTAATATATTCTCGTGCCCCTAATATTGGCACTCAGGTCTAACTTACCCTAACTAAAGCGCCGCTGCTTGCAGCGACGTCCGCATCATGGCATCGAAGCTGTCGTACCGGTTCTTACAACTCGGGTCTGGCGACACTGACGGTTGCAGGTTATGTCTGGTCCCACCACGCTCAAAGGACGCCGTGATGCCTGATAGCCCCTCCTTTGCACC
>JAPKCR010000237.1 GCA_026421135.1 Sulfitobacter sp.
CGACATGCCGGGCAGGTTCGGGCTGGCCTCGTCGTGTTCGTTCATGATGGCAGACGCATCCAGTATTTCCGGATTTGCGAGTCTGATCCGCTTGTCGCGCCCCTGCGAGGCATCAACAACTGCAACCCGCTGCATCACCCCGATTTGCGTAGCAGCAAGGCCAACGCCCGGCATGGCGTCCATTGTGTCGATCATATCATCCCAAAGACTGCGGATTTCGTCAGTTATCTCGGTCACGTCAGCCGCGGATGTACGCAAGCAGACATTCGGCCATGGCACGATTTTCCGAACGGTCATTGGACGGCACCCTTTTCAACGCGGTCATAGATAACGATGCCATCCAGATGGTCGTATTCATGCTGGACGATCACGGCCTCGGCTCCGGTAAAGCTCCGCTCGTGGATGCCTTCAACGTCGGTCCACCGCAATGTCACTTCGGCAGCACGGGAGATGTCCATGGGAACGCCGGGGATGGATAAGCATCCTTCTTCTCCGGTCAATTGCGTTTCGGACAGGGAAATAATTTCGGGGTTAATGCACGCGACGGGCGTCGGGGTGCCGTCCTTCCAGCCTGCATCAAATACGAAAATACGCTCAGCCCGGCCAACCTGCGGGGCCGCCAAGCCACGTCCGGGCGCATCGTACATAGTGTCGAACATGTCGGCCACTAACTCAACAATTTCGGGCGTAATATGGTCGACAGGCAGGCACATTTGCGTCAAACGCACGTCCGGCCAAACTACGATATCCAGCAAGCTCATCCGCGGGCCAACTCGCGTTTTAGCTTGGTCATTTTGCGGGTGATCATCTGCCGCCTCAACGGCTTGAGATAGTCGATGAAAAGTTTGCCATCCAGATGGTCAATTTCGTGTTGTACGCACGTCGCCCATAGTTTGCTGAATGTCTCGGTATGTTCGTTACCGTCGCGGTCGATCCAACGCACGTCAACCTCTGCAGGTCGGGTTACATCCGCGTATTGATCCGGAATAGACAGACAGCCCTCCTCGTAGGTGTTCAGGTCGTCTGAGCCAGCGATGACTTCGGGGTTGAACATGATCAGGGGGCGCGGTGCCTCGCCTTCCTCTTTGATGCAGTCCATTACGATTAGTCGCTCGAGCACGCCCACTTGGGGCGCAGCAAGGCCAATGCCCGGCGCGTCATACATGGTTGCCAGCATATCATCTGCCAGACTGCGCAGTTCGTCTGTCATGTCAGTGACAGGCGCACAGACCTTTTTAAGGCGAGGGTCGGGGTGAAGTAGAATGTTGCGTTTCATAAAGGTGATTTAGGACAACAGGTGGCCCGCTGCAACCTCGGGGCTTGCGGTCAGTCAGATTAGGTTTAGCGTACCGGCGAATTAAAACAGGAGCGCCCCATGGATTTTGACGAAATCATCGACCGCCGCGGTACCCATTGCGCAAAGTGGGACAATATGGAGCCGATATACGGCGTGCCAGCGGACACAGGTATTGCCATGTGGGTCGCTGATATGGATTTCCGGCCACCTGCCGTGGTGCAAAGCGCCCTTCAAGACATGCTGGATCATGGCGTTTACGGTTATTTCGGCGATGACAGCAAATACTTGGCCGCGATCCAGTGGTGGATGGAAAACCGGCATGGCTGGAAAGTCGACAAAGATTGGATCTTCACGACACACGGCTTGGTTAACGGTACCTCCATGTGCGTCGATGCCTTTACCAAGCCGGGCGACGGTGTGGTGCTTTTCACTCCGGTTTATCACGCCTTTGCACGGGTTATCTCGGCTGCGGGCCGCAAGGTTGTTGAGTGCGAATTGGTCAACAAAAAGGGCCGCTACGAGCTGGATTTTGATGCTTATGACGCGCAAATGACAGGCAATGAAAAGCTGATTGT
The DNA here is from genome assembly GCA_026421135.1 of Sulfitobacter sp. Taxonomy (GTDB): domain Bacteria; phylum Pseudomonadota; class Alphaproteobacteria; order Rhodobacterales; family Rhodobacteraceae; genus Sulfitobacter. Next base: position 1,873 of record JAPKCR010000237.1, read on the forward strand.
GTTTAGCTCTCCGCACAATCCGGGCGGCCGCATATGGACAAAGGACGAACTGGCCCAAGTCGCCGCCTTTGCCAAACGTCACGATCTGGTACTGGTATCAGACGAAATCCATCACGATCTGGTTTTCCCCGGCACAACCCACACACCGATGGCGATAGTCGATGGCGTACAGGATCGTCTGGTGATGATGACCGCGACAACGAAAACATTCAACATCGCGGGCTGCCATTCGGGCAATGTGATTATCCCTGATCCAAAGCTGCGCGCGCTTTTTGCGGCGCGGATGAATGCGATGGGCCTTTCTCCGAATTCATTCGGCCTTGTCATGGCAACCGCTGCCTACTCCCCCGAAGGGGCGGCATGGGTTGATGAACTGGTGGCCTATCTGAACGACAACCGCAAAATTTTCGACGCAACGGTGAATTCAATTCCGGGATTAAGATCGGTGCCGCTGGAATCAACCTACCTAGCGTGGGTCGACTTCGAAGGAACAGGCATGGAGCGCTCGGAATTTACCAAGCGGGTCGAGCAAACCGCCGCTATTGCAGCAAGCCATGGTCCGAGCTTTGGTAAAGGCGGAGATACGTTTTTGCGCTTTAACATTGCCATGCCGCGCGCCCGGGTCGAGGAAGCCTGCAATCGACTGCGCGACGCATTCAGCGACCTTCAGTAGGCTTATACCGGTGCGTCCATGGCAATCAAAGCCACAGGCGCATCGGATTTCCGTTCAAAATCAAGTGCTGCTTTCTCGGCAACTTTTGTGGCGCGCTTGAATTCGAACTGCATTTCGCCGCCTTCCTCTTGGGCGGCGACGACCAGACATTGAAACAGATGGATGGACCCGTCGTAAAGATCGACCAAACCACGCAACTTTGGCGCAGTTTCGGCATCCATTGAAAACCCCTTGGTCCAATGACGCAGAACCCGATGTTGGGTTCCATCAACATCAATACGCAATTTGGATGCCTTGCGCAGGCTTTCCATTCGCGCCGCGTCTAGCCCGGCTTGAATTTCCTTGGACAATGAAATTTCCATATTAACTCCCGTCTGCATTTAGGATGGCGCGATACTCAGTGAAATCAACCTGCGCTTTAAAAAAGTTCAAAGTGGTGCAACTTTGCAGAGCTGATGTGCGGACATACCGGTATTTTTAAACTCATAGATCGTTAGTTTAACCGTATGTTGTAAAGGAGTGGTCAATGGGCCTTTTGGTGGATGGCGTCTGGAAAGACCAATGGTACGACACAAAGTCTTCTGGTGGAAAATTTGAACGATCTACCACGAAATTCCGTAGTTGGGTGACATCGGATGGCAGTGCCGGTTCCAGTGGAAATAGTGGGTTCAAGGCCGAAAGCGGGCGCTATCATCTATATGTCAGCTATGCCTGCCCCTGGGCACATCGTGCGTTGATATTCCGCGCTATCAAAGGGCTTGAGGGTCACATAACAATCTCGGCCGTGCATCCGGATATGCTGGGCGAAGGTTGGACCTTCGCAACCGATTTCCCCGGAACTACGGGTGATACCCTTTATGATTATCCCTATGCCCGCGACATCTACACCCGCGCTGATCCAAAATTCAGCGGCCGGGTGACGGTGCCAATTCTCTGGGACAAGACAAACGAGACGATCGTCTCCAATGAATCTTCTGAAATCATCCGGATGTTCAACAGCGCCTTTAATGCGATTACAGGCAACACTGACGACTATTGGCCCGAACCACTGCGCGATGACATCGAACCGATCAACAGCCGAATTTATGACACCGTTAACAATGGCGTGTACAAATGCGGGTTCGCGACAACGCAAGATGCCTATGACGACGCCATTCACCCTCTTTTCGAAAGCCTCGAGTGGATTGAAGGAATTCTTTCCATCCGGCGATATCTGGTGGGCGACACCCTGACCGAGGCCGACTGGCGCCTATTCACCACATTGGTGCGCTTCGATAAGGTCTATAATCTGCATTTTAAATGCAATCACAAGCGTATCGTCGACTACCCTAATCTGTGGGCTTATACCCGCGAACTCTGCCAAATTCCGGGTGTGGCTGACACTGTGAAAATGGACCAAATCGTGCGCCATTATTATTACAGCCACGACACCATCAACCCCTACCGGATCATACCGATTAACCCGAACCTTGATTTCAACGCACCGCACGGGCGTGAGTGATTAGTATTACAGAAATCGCAAACGCTGTCAGACGGTTCGCCTTTGGGCGGCCTATCAAGGCCTGACTGGAAACCGGTGACCTTGGGCCGTCAAAAGAATTATCTTTCCACGGCTGGACACAAATCGGTCACATCGATCGCGCCCGTTGGTAAAGATGACGCACACCTTACCGTCCTCTTCGACGGTAAACGATCCGCTGGCCATTTCGCCGCTGGCATAGGTGTAGGTATAGGCACCGTCAGCGCCGTAACTGGATTGGCCATCATCATAATACGTAAGAATGGTCCCCGACGTCAGATCGGAAATTTCTTGCATCGAAAGCGCAACATCCCCCTGACGGTCCGCCCAATCCTGAGCGGCGGCGGGTGTCGACAAAACCAAAGCGACAAAAAATACAACAATACGCATACCGGCAGCCTAGCCCAGTCACGAGGAAATAACTAGGCGACGAGCGTTTCGGCCTTTTTCAGGTCGACCGACACCAACTGACTGACACCTTGTTCGGCCATTGTGACGCCAAACAGCCGGTCCATTCGCGCCATCGTCACAGCGTGGTGGGTAATGATCAAAAATCGCGTGTTGGTCTGACGGCACATTTCGTCCAGCAGATCACAGAACCGCGTCACGTTTGCGTCGTCCAACGGCGCGTCCACTTCGTCCAGCACACAAATAGGTGCGGGGTTGGCTAGGAACACCGCAAAGATCAGCGCCATCGCCGTCAAGGTCTGCTCGCCCCCGGACAGCAGGCTTAGCGTGCTTAGCTTCTTTCCTGGTGGCTGACACATAATCTCGAGGCCCGCTTCTAGGGGGTCATCGGATTCGACCATGACCAAATTCGCCTCGCCACCGTTAAACAGATGCCGGAACAGCATTGTGAAATTACTGTTCACCTGCTCGAACGCGGTCAGCAACCGCTCGCGCCCTTCGCGGTTCAGG
>JAPKCR010000238.1 GCA_026421135.1 Sulfitobacter sp.
CACGAACCAGCTGACCGTGAAGAGGCAATCAGCTTAATGAGGGCCCGCCGGATCGAAAAGCTGCTGGTGACCGATGGGCAGGGTAAACTGACGGGCCTGCTGACCCTCAAGGACACCGAACAGGCCGTTTTGAACCCCACTGCTTGCAAAGATAACTTGGGCCGATTGCGCGTTGCAGCCGCGACCACTACGGGCGATGCAGGCTTTGAGCGTTCGCAAGCGCTGGTGGATGCGGGCGCGGATATGATCGTAATCGACACTGCGCATGGGCATTCCGAAGGGGTGGCCCTTGCGGTCGAGCGCGCCAAGAAGCTGAGCAACGAAGTACAAGTGGTGGCCGGAAACGTTGCGACCGGAGAGGCGACCCGTGCCCTGATCGGTGCCGGTGCGGATGCTGTAAAGGTTGGCATCGGGCCAGGGTCGATCTGCACAACGCGCATGGTGGCCGGAGTCGGCGTACCTCAACTCACTGCGATCATGGATTGTGCAAAAGCGGCGGGCGAAATTCCGGTGATCGCTGATGGCGGCATCAAGTACTCGGGCGATTTTGCAAAGGCGATCGCGGCTGGCGCGTCTTGTGCCATGGTCGGATCAATGATCGCGGGTACGGACGAATCCCCCGGTGAAGTCATTCTTTATCAAGGCCGTAGCTTCAAAAGCTTCCGTGGCATGGGCTCGCTCGGTGCAATGGCCAGCGGCTCTGCGGACCGTTATTTCCAGAAGGATGCGGCCAGCGACAAACTGGTGCCCGAAGGGATCGAGGGTCAAGTGGCCTATAAAGGGTCTGCAGCGGCTGTGGTACATCAAATGGTCGGAGGCCTGCGCGCTGCGATGGGGTATACCGGATGTGCGACGGTGGATGAAATGCGCAAGAATTGCACATTCGTCAAGATCACCGGCGCGGGCCTGAAAGAAAGCCATGTGCATGACGTTCAGATCACCCGAGAGAGCCCGAATTACCGGATTGGCTAACGCTGATAACTCCCTGCTTTGAAAGGCAATTAAACGTGGCAGCTACATGACCCCCGGCGCACGCGTCGCAGCGGCGATCGAAATATTGAACGCGATGGCTGATGGCCAACCAGCCGAGCAGTCCCTGACCCGTTGGGGCCGGGGAAATCGCTTTGCAGGGTCCAAGGACCGCGCGGCAATCCGGGACCATGTATTTTCTGTTTTGCGCCAGCGCCGCACGGCAGCACATTTGGGCGGGGGCGAGACAGGGCGCGCATTGATGATCGGCATTTTGCGGGCGCAAGGCGCTGATACTTCGGAACTATTCAACGGGGCAGGCCATGCGCCCCATCCCTTGACCGATGCAGAAAAAGAACCACTAGCAGATGCAGATGGCGCGACCTCGTGGAACCTGCCGGACTGGATCATCCCACACTTCAAGGCGTCGCTCGGCACCCGCGCAGAGGCTGTCGCCCTTGCGCTTCAATCTCGTGCGCCGATCACATTGCGGGTGAATACTGCCAAGACGACGCCAAGTGCAGCTGCAACAGCTCTGGCGGAACAGGGTGTGCAAACGCGTCCAAACCCTTTGGCATCAACGGCCCTGACTGTAACCGAGGGCGAGAGAAAAATACGCAATTCCGTCAGCTACTTGGAGGGTGAAGTTGAACTTCAGGACGCCTCCAGTCAGGCGATCGTCGAGGCCATGCCAAAAGCGGGCCGCATCCTGGATTACTGTGCTGGCGGCGGTGGAAAATCGCTGGCATTGGCCGTTGATCCCGCAGCTCAGGTTACTGCGCACGACATCGATCCTCGCCGTATGCAAGATCTGCCCGCCCGCGCTGCTCGCGCAGGGAGCACGATCCGCCAGATAGACACTGATGCATTATCCGATGAGGCTCCGTTTGACGTTGTCTTATGTGATGCGCCGTGTTCGGGCAGCGGGGCATGGCGACGGTCACCCGAAGGCAAATGGACCCTGTCAGCGACACGGCTTGAAGAATTGACGCAAATTCAGGACAGTATTCTGGACGCCGCAATTGCCCTGACCGCGCCAAAAGGTCGGTTGGTCTATGCAACCTGTTCCGTGCTGGCCTGCGAGAACGAAGACAGGATCGATGCATTTTTAAAGCGTCATTCTGACTGGTCTGTCGGGTTTCAAAAGCGGTTTGACGCAGATGAAGACGGCGACGGCTTCTTTACCGCGCACTTGATGCGGGACTAAACTTGTGCATAGTCAACCTTAGCGTGTTTCTTGGGTTGTTCGGCGGTAATTTATGATACCTTAACCTTCCAACACGTAGACCGATTGGGAATACTTTGTGTTGGGAGGGCCGTTTTGTCAAAACCGAACAGCGTTGTTTTAATTCGGCGCAGGCGTGTGCTTGTGGTTTTCCTAGCAGCATGTCTGGCCCTTATTGCTGCATTCGTAACGCAAAATCATGCTTTGACCATTGTATTCACGTCTGCAGGCGGCGCGTTTTTGTGTGTCACGATCATAGGGATTTTTGCTAATATTCTGTCGGTGAATCGGACCGATAAGGACCAGCAAGCGGTTATTGATTTTATCGAAAATGACACAAGCCCAAGTATTTTTGCGACCGAAGACGGGATGGTGACAGCACAAAATCGAGCAGCCGCAGCGATCTGCACGGTGAACCCGACCACAACGGTCGCCGCGATCCTTGCAAGTCAGTTCGCAAATCCGTCCGCGATTGTTTTTCGACTCCAAGACCGCGCAGAGAATGCAGGGTCAGCGCGTGAAGACATCCTCACAAGGTCCGGTCACGTACGTCTGTCAACGCACCGCGTTGGCAACGGGTTCTTGTGGCGGCTCGAGACCATTCAGGAAAGGGCGGCAGCGCGGTCGCGTGAGTTTGAGAAATCCTTGCCGATGCTGATGGTCGGGCGATCCGGGGCAGTCTTGTTTATGAATGAGGCGTCCAGAGGGATCATAGGGACCCGTGTGAAAACGCTTGATCGGCTGTTTAAGTCATTGCCCATTGCGCATGGGCATCTTGCCGAAGTGATGACAACGAAAGGCGAAATAACCATGCTGGTCGCCGAGATCGAAGCGGGGGCGGGCCGCAAAGCTCTGTATTTGCTGCCAGCGCATTCCCAGCGACCACAGGATGCAGAGCTGCAGGCATTTCAGGAATTACCCATCCCCTTGGTTAAAATCGCCCCTAACGGTGCGGTGTTGTCGTATAACCAAATGGCTGCCAGATTGGTTGGTCCTGCGCTCCAGCCTGAAGCGCTCCTAGCAACTTTGATGGAAGGGCTCGGGCGATCAATCAATGATTGGCTGACCGATACCCTTGAAGGGAAGTTGATGCAGAAATCGGAGTTTCTGCGGCTAAAAAGAGATGATCGTGAGGTCTTCGTACAGGTCACCCTAAGCCTTGTAGTGGATCAGGGGACCCGGGCACTGATCGCGGTGCTTAATGACGCGACAGAATTGAAAACGCTTGAGGCCCAATTCGTACAAAGCCAAAAAATGCAGGCCATAGGGCAACTTGCTGGGGGCGTTGCACATGATTTTAATAATCTTCTTACGGCGATCTCTGGCCATTGTGATTTGCTGCTATTGCGCCACGATCAGGGCGACCCAGATTACAGCGACCTTATTCAAATTAGCCAAAATGCCAACCGTGCCGCCGCTTTGGTTGGGCAGTTGCTCGCCTTCTCGCGGAAACAGACTCTTCGGCCCGAAACGCTAAATTTGCGCGACACGCTTGCAGATCTGACCCATCTTTTGAACAGGCTAGTCGGCGAAAAGGTGACACTTACCCTAAGTCACGATCCAGTTTTGAAACCCATCAGGGCTGACAAAAGGCAATTGGAACAAGTTCTTATGAACTTGGTGGTAAACGCGCGTGATGCGATGCAGGAAGGTGGTGAAATTAAAATTACGACTGAATGCCTAAATCTAAAAGGCCCGCTTGTTCGTGACCGGGTGACAGTGCCTTCAGGCCAATATGTGACGTTGCAAGTGGCGGACGAGGGAATAGGCATTCCTACAGACAAACTGGAGAAAGTGTTCGAGCCGTTTTATACCACGAAACGCACCGGTGAAGGGACAGGACTAGGTCTTTCGACCGCCTATGGAATCATCAAGCAGTCCGGTGGGTTCATCTTTATCGATAGTACCGTCGGTGTTGGTACGGTTTTCACGCTCTACTTCCCTGTAATGGCAAACAACTTGATTGAGGTGCCCAGTGCAGTCGCTGTTAAAACGGCCGAAGCGGCAAGTTTTGATGATGGAATTATTTTGCTGGTCGAGGACGAAGCCCCGGTTCGCGCCTTTGCCAGCCGTGCATTGCGAATGCGAGGTTATACGGTGCTTGAAGCCGAATCCGCCGAAGTTGCATTGAAAACGCTTGAAGACGAGACATTGAATATTGATGTCTTTGTAACGGATGTCATCATGCCGGGGATGGATGGTCCAAGCTGGGTCCGCCAAGCGCTCAAAGATCGCCCAGGTGTCCCCGTTGTCTTTGTGTCCGGCTATGCCGAGGATAGTTTTGGGGCGGAACAGACAACCATTCCAAATTCCGTCTTCCTGCCCAAGCCGTTTTCGCTGACGGATCTAACGAATACAGTCCATAGCCAAATGCGGTAACTACCCAATCGAATTGTAGAGCGAAAATTCCTCGTCGAACTTCCGGCGAAACCGTTCTTCAATGTCCGGGGATAGGATCAAATCCATATCAGGCGAGACGTTTTCGCGTTTAAGATCAAGGGTAACGCCCAATCTGTCTGACAAGAATTCCTGTAGCTTTGGCTGATCTTCATATTTGAAATAATGGGTGATCCCGGTGCCATTGGGCTGGGCCGCCATGAAATTCAGCTGACTTCCGACATCTGCAAACCCGGGTTTTTTGCCTTTCATGTAGGCCAGAATGAATTCATCGAAGCTTACATCGAACGTTGAATTTGGCTTGCCCTGCATGAATGGTCGGCGGCGATAGCGATACCAGCTGCCCAACCAGCTGATTGGCTCGCGCATCACGGCCATCAGCTCCA
>JAPKCR010000239.1 GCA_026421135.1 Sulfitobacter sp.
CGTCGAAAACACCTTTGCTGCCGATGGCACCCAGGTACTGCCCAACATGTCCGCGCTGTCGATATCAAATCTACGCGCGCGTTTAAAAGATTTCGTGCCGATCAATCTCACCTCGGAGATCGCGGAACAGACCCTCCTTGAGCTGCCCGCCGACAAGGTGGCGAGTTTCCGGCGCTCGATCCGTTTCTTCGATCGGCTCGTGACTGAACGTGAGCAACATGCCCTGATCACCTCCGTTCTTCCCGCGACGCCTCTGGGCCCCCTGCGTAGTTTACGAGATGCTCCGATTGACTGGGGGCGGTTTACGTCCAGTTTCCAAACGTCTCTCAAGCGCATGATCGAGATCGCCATTCGCGGCCATGCGCCACGGCACGATCCACTGGCTGCTCGGCTGGGGACCGATCCCCTAGCCGCCCGCCGGGCAGCTCGCAAAGACCGCCGCAAACCGGTGCGTAACGCTGATGCCGCCTCAAAAAGCTACAAGGCGGCACTTTCCTGGCTCGCACGGCACAGCCACAAAGATCGTGACCAGCTCTACAGACTGCAGAATGTCCATGACCTGCTGACGGCCAAGATGATCGACCGGGCCGTCGCGCGCTTTGTAATTCGTAGCAAGGAGGATCCCGCGTTGATGGGAGTCCAAGCAACGTCTTCGCTCAGTTCGTATCTTGCGACCCTCTCGACGCTGGCGCGTACCAATCGGCTCGACGAAACCGTGCTGCATGCGATCGAAGATGCGCGTTGGGACAGAGAAACATACTCGCCATATGCGAATGAAATGTCCTCGGTGCGCGAAGCGTTTGTGAAGAAGCTCGACCGGAATCCGCAGATCGTGCGCGCCATCTTGCAAGGGCCGCGGACGTTGATGCTAGAGGCGCAACGGGACTTTCAGAAATGGGATAATCTACCGCCCGCGGCACGCTCACAGGCCCTGCATCTCGCGATGGCCGCAGCGATGTTGGCTTTGCAACTGGCGCGTCCGCTCAGAACGAAAAACATTAACGAGTTGTCAATTTCTGGACCTGATCCAGAACTCGTCGGACCGCAGAGGAAAGGCGAAGAGGCCTGGCTCGACATCCGCCGCGACAAGGTAAAGAACCGCCGCACTATCGAAAGCCCCCTGCCCCGTCCGACTTGGGAAGTTCTGAGTTTCTGGATCGAACATGGTCGGCCCCGTTGGCTTGGAATGCATATTGATCGCGGCGCTGCCGATAATGTACATCTGTTCCCTGGCAGCCGGGTATCCGAACCGGTCTGTCGGCAGACCCTGAATACCGCCTGGAACCGGGGAGTCGCGCGGCTTGGACTCACCGGCATGACGCCGCATATGATGCGCCATGTCGCAGCCTCGGTCTTTCTCGCTCGGCATCCCGGGCACTATGGTGCCGTGGCGGATCTGCTGGGGGACAAAACGAACACCGTCGAAGCCTTCTATTCTCGCGGTGTTGGACATGCTGCAGCGCGTCTCTTTGCAGAAGTTCTGCAGGAGCTCGACCCAGGTCTGAAAATTGATCGCCGGAGGGAGTGGTGATGATCAGACCTCAGAAATCCCGCGCCGCACGTGCGGCAGTTCTCTTAAACGCCATGCCGCACGTGCCCGTTCTTGTAAGGGCGCGCTTCCAACAAGCTTTCTTAGTGGCAGACCCAACTATGCGTGGGATGCCGAGAGCTTTGGAAAAGTTCTATACCCATCTCGAGACGCAGGGTCGCAGCCCGGATCAGGTGACGGCAGCAGATTTCGAAGGGCTGACGTCGTCGCGGACAAGCCATCGCGTTCTGATGCACGCGCTGCGACAATTCGCGCCCGAGGTGCCCCTCGCCGCGGCAAGATTGGTCTCGAAAAAATGGGATCATTGGTTGAACGCCAACTATAATCCGAAAGTCAAAAGGCCGAGGCCATCACGCCGGGTGGCGCTCGCCCCGGAAACCTGGCCCCAGGCCTGGCGTTCGGTGATCCCATCCCTTGATCAGGTGGTCCGAGTTGACGGGCGGCGTTTTCGCCCCCTTGCGCCGAAAACGCGCGAGAATGTCCTTCAGGCCGTCGGGATGTTGGGCGTCGCCAAGGCCTGGGGACAACAGCGTGGCGTCGCGTTGGATGAGAGTTTTTCACCGGACCTGATCGAAGCGTTCAATCGTTTCATGTTGCTCGAGCGAGAGGTTAGTACAAGGACGGTCGCGGATTACCTCGAACGTATCCGCGCTTTTGGTGAGCGCGGACACCTTCTCCGGCCAAATGCGCGTCTCGCCCTGGCCGATCTCATCGGGGCTTTGCGAGAAGATGCCGCCGACCAAGAGCCCGGCAAGCGCGTGAAGCTCCGCGCGTTCCGGACCAAGTTTACTCTGACGGATCTGCTCACCCGCGCTTTGGTGCTTGCGACAGAAGCCGATGCGGCCCCCGACGGCACCGGGCAAGCAGAACGCAAGCGGCGCATCGCCCTGATCTTTGCCCTCCTCGTGAATACGGGCGACCGTCAGGGCGACTTGTCACAGGTAACCATCGGAGAGCAGGTGACGCGCGGAGAGGACGGCCTCTGGCTTATTCGGATACGCCAGGCAAAGACACGGCGCTGGAAAGACCTGGGCCCGCTCTGGCCGGTTACCAGCGCGCTGATAGATGCGCATGTCCTCGCCGGGCGCCCCGCTTGGCAGATTGAGGAGTGCGTTAGTGCCCTAAACGGATGTAATCTGTTGAGCCTCAATGTGATGCCGTTTCATAGCTATTACGCGACAAGTGTTCTCCGAGAAGAATTTGGGATTTCTGGGCATCTGGTGCGCACGCTGATCACCGATCTTTTGCGCAACGCGCGTCCTGACGCCGCGTGGGCTGCGCAAGAGATCCTGGGGCATTCGAACAGGTGGATGCAAGCAACCTATCAAAGCGATTTTCGGGCAACGGCTTCTGTCCGTCAGTGGCACGAGGTCCTCAAGATGCAGAGAGAGCGGAATCGCGTGGAATGAAAACTTAAAAGGCCTTGAAAAAGGACGCATTTAATTCAGTGCGCCTGCTTGTGGCATGCATGCGGTTTCCAACTTGAAATTCGTGACCCCGGAAAAAAGGAAAAAGCGTCATGATTTCAAGCATTCACAACCAACTGTATATCACCCCCATTAGTGTGGCGTTCAAGCGCATGATAACGCACATCAAGATTGCGCAGAAGGCCGAAGAGGCCGCGCAGAATCTTGCAGAGATCACATCAAAAAAAGAAACAACACTTACTGAGGTGGCCGATCAAATCTGGACGCAAGCCTATCAGTTGTCACGGGAAATAAGTGCTTCTGACGCGGAGACAGAGCGGGATTTTCACTATATCGATGTCGCGCAGCTCCTATTCGGGCTGCTGAGTGCTCATCCCGACGGCTGGGAGGATTTTGCAGATCGCGCTGCTGAAAAGCGCGCAGAGCTCGGGACTGCGCATCGGTCTGTGAGCCCTGACCTCGTAGATGGCCTCAAGTTTTTGGTCTGGCCGACAGGGTTACCGAATACCAACCTTGGGCCATTAAGTGACACGTTTGGGCCGTGACACGGTGATCAGCATGTTCCTTAAAAAATGCATGCCCGCCGCACTCTCGTTTTGGCAAAAAGAACGACCCTGTGTGATTATCATTCACACAGGGCTTGGCATTCAACGCGGATCAGACCAATTTGTTGAAGATCGGGGGTCCCGCAACTTCGCCGTCTTCGTACTCTACAAAGAGCGCGGTCTCGCTGATCCGGACGCTTATTTGTGGCATATGCGATCGAAGAACTGCTGCAACGTGGTTAACACAACCGGAGCTCTCGTCTAGCGTAGCCCACGCACCGGTCACCTCAATCGCGGAAGTTTGGAGACGGCCGCTCAAGAACTTTACTGCATCGGCTTGGCTGTCGAAATCTTTTTGCAAGCAGTGCGACCGACCGACTTCCCAGCCGTCGTAGGCCGGGTCGCCAGTGTCACAACTGTACATTCGGACAGCTGAAACTGAATTGAAACATTCGGCTTGGGTTGCCGCTACGATTGCGTTTGACAGCCCTTTTTCGATTACGTCGTCAAATCCCCGGCTGATCTCATCCGAGAGAAAGCCATCGATCACGACAAAATTTCCGTCATGGTCGAGTATCTGTTTTGCGATTGCATCCAGGTATTTGTACGCGGCGACGTACCCAAGTACGCTCTTCGCCGAACCGAAAAGGCTCCCCGGAAGGACAAGAACCAGCGTTTTTGGCAGTTCGCTCAAACCCGCAGCTATCGCTGCGATATTCTGATTTTGCATTCAGTATTCCTCTTTTTAAATACTCGGTCAGAATATCCTTGCCCGGTTAAACTGGCGTTTAAACGGGCCGAGGCATCAACGCCCAAAAAACTTTTCCCTAGAAAGTTGAAGCGCTAGGGGTCAGCAGCCGCTAGTCTTTGGGCTTTGTAAATTCCGGTACGACATCGGCAGAAGACTTCCCACTCACAAAAGGCCTTTCACTCATTCTTAAATTTTCTGAAACCAGACCCTGCTATGCTTTGAGTGTAATAAATGGAGACAAGAAATGCCCAACTACAAAACCAAGGTCGATAAGACTCTACGTTCGAAAGACTTTGTGGACCCAGAATTGGCCGGCAACTCTTTGATAGGCGTGGACCGGAACACTCATACCATCGCATTAGAAAGACCGCAAAATAGCGACGCAACTATTTATTATGGTGCCTTAAAGATTGCATCGCACCTGCCCGCCTTGGGATTCGTCTTGGAAATTATCGAAGCCGACGCGGAACTCGGCGTTAAAGATCAACAGTATGTCGCGAAAGTCACTAAACTTCCGTTTTCCTCCCCCATTGAAAGGGTTGATCTGAAATGGTTCGCTTACAATGACGGCTTTCTCTCTGAACCCAACCATCTGATCGGGTCAATAGAATTCGGCCGTATAGAACTAGTCTTGTCGTTCTATCAAGTTAAAATTTACTCTGCACCCGACGAATGGTTATGTATTCTATTCATAAAAGATAGA
>JAPKCR010000845.1 GCA_026421135.1 Sulfitobacter sp.
AGACGATATAATTATATGGTGTTGGGTTAAATGTGATCGCAAGAAGGGCAAGAGCGCATAGCCATCTGATGATAAATCCCATTCAACTTGTTCCCTTGCATCTCTGGCTTACAAATATCCTCGCCGAAGGCGCAAAAGTCTATGGCAGGACTGAAAGATTTCGCCGTTAGCGAAGATAATTGCGGGCCAGAGAAGCGGAGATGTCATTTTGCAGTTTCGGTTCCATGCTGGCGCGGCTATACCGACGCGGGTTTGCACCGTTAAAGGAATATCATCATGGCCAATGTCGTAGTCGTAGGCGCTCAGTGGGGCGATGAAGGAAAAGGCAAAATCGTCGACTGGCTGAGCGAGCGGGCCGATGTGATTGCGCGCTTTCAAGGTGGGCATAATGCCGGGCACACGCTGGTTATTGACGGCAAGGTCTTCAAGCTCAGCTTGCTACCGTCCGGCATTGTACGGGGCGGAAAGTTGTCGGTTATCGGTAACGGAGTCGTTCTGGATCCTTGGCATTTGGTCAAAGAGATCGCGATTTTGCGCGAGCAGGGCGTGACGATCACCCCTGAAACGTTGATGATTGCCGAAAATACGCCATTGATCCTGCCCATCCACGGCGAACTTGACCGCGCCAGAGAAGATCAGACCAGCGTTGCCAAGATCGGCACGACGGGTCGCGGTATTGGACCGGCCTATGAGGATAAAGTGGGCCGTCGGTCGGTTCGGGTTGCCGATCTGGCTGATGATGCCACGCTTGAGCTGCGTGTGGACCGGGCGTTGGTGCATCACGATGCATTGCGTCGTGGGCTGGGGCTTGATCCCATTGATCGGGATGCATTGCTGGCTGCCCTGCGTGAGATCGCGCCGTCAGTGCTGGAATACGCGGCCCCCGTCTGGAAGGTGCTGAACGAAAAGCGCAAAGCCGGAAAACGTATATTGTTCGAGGGCGCGCAGGGCGCGTTGCTTGATATCGACTTTGGCACCTATCCCTTTGTCACGTCATCGAATGTGATTGCTGGTCAGGCCGCGACCGGAACGGGAATCGGGCCCGGGTCCATCGACTTTGTCCTTGGAATTGTTAAGGCGTATACAACACGCGTCGGCGAAGGGCCGTTTCCTGCGGAATTGCATGATGCAGACGGCCAGCGTTTGGGCGAACGGGGGCATGAATTTGGCACTGTCACGGGTCGCAAGCGCCGGTGTGGTTGGTTCGATGCAGTTTTGGTGCGCCAGACCTGTGCTACATCCGGCGTGAATGGCATCGCCTTTACCAAGCTGGACGTGCTTGACGGGTTCGAGACGCTCAAGATTTGCACGGGCTATGAATTGGACGGTGCTACGCTTGAATATTTGCCAACAGCTGCAGACCAGCAGGCCCGCTGTACCCCGATTTACGAAGAAATGCCCGGCTGGTCCGAATCAACAGAAGGTGCGCGCAGCTGGGCAGATCTGCCCGCCAATGCGATCAAATATGTGCGTCGCGTGGAAGAGCTGATTGGCTGCCCCGTTGCATTGCTGTCCACCT
>JAPKCR010000846.1 GCA_026421135.1 Sulfitobacter sp.
CGCCCCCGATGCGCCGACGGAAGCGTTTGAATTGCTGTGGCAATTCACTGAGCTTGCGCCATCAGTGTTCGAGCGGACGGATGACAGTCGAGGCGAGATCGGCGAGGTCTTTCGCAACGCTCGGGCGCAGTTTTCAGAAATCGCGCCCAACGCTGTGCTCAGCCCGACCGATTTGGCGACCCGTGTCTGGGATGCTGTGCAAAACAATGCCTATGGGGAATTTGACGGGATCATCGGTCTGCTTGCCCCCGCTTTGGGCGACGAGGGGCTCGCCCATCTCAAGGCGCTTGTCTTGGCCCATCAGGACAAACCGTTGGACGACACCGAGGACCATGCTGCGCTGCAGTTTCTGCGTGATTTGCGTGGTACCGGCAGGAACCACGCCGCCCTGCAAAAGACCCGTTTGGTCAAGGCTTGCCTGCAAGATATCGCGACAGCACAAGGGGACACAGACACATTCATCGCCCAGTATTCTAAACAAGATCTGGGCCAGCCCCGTATCGCCACAAGTGTCGCAGCTTTGCTGATTGATGCAGGACGCCCGCAAGAGGCACTGGATCGATTGCTGGCCGCTATGCCAGACCCGCATGCCGCAAGTGCTGGTGATTGGGACGCGGCATATGTCGCCAGCCTGCTAGCCTTGGGCCGTCTTGAAGACGCCCAAAACCACCGCTGGGAACGATTTTGCGATACACTGAATGTTCAGATGTTGCGGGACTATCTTAAAGTGCTGCCTGACTTTGACGACATAGACGCCGAGGATGCCGCGAAGGCACATGCCCTTCAATTCAACGACCCGATGGTTGCACTGCAGTTCTTTCTGGATTGGCCTGACCTGGCGATGGCGGCACGCCTGATCGAAAGCCGGTCCAATGCTTTAAACGGCGACCGATACGACCTACTGACCTCGGCAGCTGATGCGTTGCGCTCGCGCTATCCATTGGCTGCGGTGCTGGCGTGGCGAGCAATGATTGAAACCGCCCTATGGCATGGTCGATCCGCGCGATACGGTCATATTGCCGATCACCTGATGGACTGCGCGGCAGCGGACCAAGACATCGTAGACTACGGCAGTTTTCTGTCCCATCAGGCGTATCAGGACGCCTTGCACAGACAGTACAGAAAAAAATCATCTTTTTGGGCGCGGGTTTTATAACGTCCGCAACGTGCTGGTAATTTCCTGAGGCGAACGGGCAACGTTCGCCAGTCAGCGCTGGGCGTTTTGACCCAAACTGTCTCGTGAGCGAATAAAGACAGTTTGCCACAAAGGTTTGGTTTCCTGCCGCATTCTCAACTTATTTCGGGAATATTAACCATGAATGTGAGGGCGGATTCTGATTCATCCTCTCTCCCTGAGAATTACCAGGCGATCAAACAGCCTGGGGTGAATGCAAAACGATGAAAACGAGCGAGCAGCAATGTTGTATAGCGACCCCATTTTGGCACCGCGCCATAACCCGACGGAATTTGTGGGCTGTAACCGACTGCCCGCGGCGGCGGCTTGCCCATTCTTTGCGT
>JAPKCR010000240.1 GCA_026421135.1 Sulfitobacter sp.
GCAGTCAGTTACGCTGTCTTTGTCGATTTTTGCTGCCCCAGCGAACTTGGCCGGCGGCGGGGCTGACCCGATCAACACCGCACAGGCTGCATTTTGGGTGGCCGTGGGGCTGGGTGTGTTTACCGTTTTGTTCGGCACTCGAAAACTGAACGTTAATGAACGCCACCACGGCGTTGTGATCGCTATCGCGGTCGAGGCCATCGTAAAGTTGGTGGCCCTGATCGCTGTCGGTGTTTTTGTAGTGTGGGGTCTTGCGGGTGGCGTGACCGAGGCAATGGCACAGATTGACAGATCTGACATCGGCACCTGGCAAGTGGACGGCGGGCGTTGGGCCACGCTGACCCTGCTGTCGGCGGCAGCGCTGATTTGTTTGCCACGGATGTTTCAGGTGTTGGTCGTTGAAAACGATGACGAACGCCATCTGCAAATCGCCAGTTGGGCCTTTCCGCTGTATCTGATGATGATGAGCCTGTTCGTTGTGCCGATCGCGGTGGTGGGCCTTGACTTGCTGCCTGAAGGGTCGAACCCCGATCTGTTCGTCCTCAGCCTGCCGCTAAGCCAAGGCCAGAACAACCTTGCGATGCTGGCTTTTCTGGGTGGGTTTTCTTCGGCCACATCGATGGTCATTGTCGCCACCTTGGCGCTGTCGACGATGGTCAGCAACCATATCGTGATGCCGATCTGGCTGGCGTTCGGGCAGGGCACTGTGCAGCAGTCAGGTGATGTCCGCCATGTTGTGATCCTGTCGCGACGGCTTTCGATTCTTTTTATCATCGCGCTTGGATACTTCTATTACCGCGCCTCTGGCGGCAGTGGTGCGCTGGCGGCAATCGGGACGATTTCCTTTGGCGGCGTGGCGCAGTTTCTGCCGGTTCTGCTAGGGGGCGTGTTCTGGCGCGGGGCCACGCGAACGGGTGCCGTCTTTGGCCTGTGTATCGGCTTTGCGGTGTGGGTATTTACAATGCTGCTGCCCAGCTTTGGCCCCGGTGCCGCCCTGTCTGCGCAGACCTTCGAACAAGGGCTTTGGGGGATCGGATGGTTGCGTCCAGATGCACTGTTCGGTGTTAGCGGGCTAGACCCCACGGTACATGCAGTGGTCTGGAGCCTGTCACTCAACACGCTTTCGTTCATAATTGGGTCGCTGGTCAGCTTTCCGGCCCCGATGGAACGTCTGCAGGGCGCGCAATTCGTCAACATCTTTGACCACTCAAGCCCGACACGCGGCTGGACCGCATCCGAGGCAGCGACCGAAGACCTGATGATCATGGCGCAGCGAATCCTTGGCCCGTCCGAAGCGCAGGCATTTTTTGGTGCCCAAGCGCGTTTGCAGGAAAAAGCGGAAGGATTGCCAGAACCGACGCCGCGCTTTGTTCAGGCGTTGGAGCGCGAATTGGCGGCATCCGTGGGGGCGGCAACGGCCCATGCAATGGTGGCCCAACTTGTGGGGGGCGCGTCCGTATCTGTGCGTGACCTTCTGGCGGTGGCCGACGAATCTGCACAGATGTTGGAATATTCCAGCCAGCTTGAAATTAAATCGCGTGAATTGTCGGATACGGCTAAAAAATTGCGCAGTGCCAACGACAAGCTGACCCAACTGTCCCACCAGAAAGACAGCTTTCTAAGTCAGATTAGCCACGAATTGCGCACCCCGATGACCTCGATCCGGTCATTCTCCGAGATTCTACGCGATGCACAGGCCCTGAGCCCTGAGGAAAAGAACCGCTATGCGTCGATCATCCATTCGGAAACGATCCGCCTGACGCGGCTGTTAGACGATCTGTTGGGGCTGTCCGTGCTGGAAAATGGTGCAGTGACGTTGAACCGGCAGCGTGGGGAATTGCGCGGGGTGCTCGACCTTGCCGTGACCACGGCGCAGGCGGCCTCTACCGGTGCGATCAAAATCAACAGAACGCCTGCCAGCGAGGGCGTGATGCTTGAGACCGACCTGGATCGGCTTGCACAGGTGTTTATCAATTTGATCACAAATGCGCAGAAATACTGCGTTGCTGATGCGCCGGAACTGACGATCAAGGTAGCCCTTAAAAACGATCAGGTTGTGATTGATTTTATCGACAACGGTAACGGGATCGAGCCGGCGTCGCGCGACCTGATCTTTGAAAAATTCGCTCGGGTGCCCGGACAAGGCGGCGAGGGGGCGGGTCTGGGACTTGCCATTTGCCGTGAAATTATTACACGATTGCAAGGTGATATAATCTACCTTTCACAAGGGGCTGGGACCGGATTTCGCGTGAGCTTGCCTGCCGCGACACGCGGTGGCACCCGCAACAATGTTAGTATTGCCGCATCTGCATAAAGGTCATCTTTACCATTAACCGTTTAGACCTGCCCCTATGGGGAAATGTGTCCGGCGGAGTATGCAGTGACGGAGCAGCAACAATCAACGATGCGGCGAAAGACGCAGGCGGGGCGGGCTTTGCACCAGTCGCGCACTGTTTCCGTGCTAAAGGCGCTTCGGCTGTCTCTGTCCAAAGTGGGCAACGATCTGTTCGAGCTGCCCTTGGCAACCTTGGGGGCGACGCAGGATATTGTTGGAAACGACGCGTGTACGCAGGTCTTTCAGGATGATCATTTGCTGATCTTGCTGGATGGGCCAGCAGGGACGCGCGGTGCAGTTATGCTGGACCCCGTTTTGGTCGGTGGGTTGATCCAGCAACAGACGATGGGCGCGGTGCAGCCGGTCAAGAAAGACGGCCCTGCGCGCGTTATGACGGCTACCGATGCGACCTTGATCGAACCAATGATCAACATGCTGCTGGAGCGCGCAGCCCCTTTACCCGAATCCGAAGAGGAACGCTGCCTGCTGACTGGGTTCAAATTCGGTGCCAAGGCGCAGGATGTACGGTTGTTGATGTTGGCGCTGGATGCCGATGAATTTCACATCCTCCGCTTTACTCTTGATTTGGCCAAGGGCGCGCGGCAGGGCGAATTGCTATTTTGTTTGCCCGTGCCGCCTCCACCGCCAAAGGTCGCGGTGCATGACCCTGACGACAGGGACAATGGAACATCCGGGGCGGGCAAGACCCTGTGCGAAAATGTGCTGACCTTAAAAGCGGATTTGGTCGTGTCATTGACGCAAATCCAACTGTCAATCCGGGCGGCGGGGGCGCTGCGGGTCGGGCAGGTACTTGATTTGGGGATGGTCAGTTTTGACGATGCGCAGGTCAGAACGCGGCAAGGGCGGGTTCTGGGGCGTGGGGTTCTTGGGCAGCAGGACGGCATGCGCGCCTTGCGGTTGAAACACCGCGGGAAGAAACGCGATTCCCCACAACGGCGGTCGTCTGATAGGGGCGATCTGGCTGAAGAGCGCCCGCAAGATATGCAGTTCGACGATTTCTATAGCGTCCAAGACTTGCCGGCGCTGACGGATGTAGGACCGCGCAATCCCGAACTATCAGATTTGGGACTCGTGGATAACGAACTGGCAGACACCGGGCCGGCGGGCGGGATGTCCAACCCAGACATGAATTTCGACAACACGCCGATGCCCGACATGTCGGACTTGCCCGGTTTCGAAGAGGATAAAGAAGACGGCGCGGATGCGATCAGCCGATTAAAGACCGGCTGATCGCATGTTTTACGCGTAGTTGGCGCTTAAAACACCGCGCATATGCGACAGATCATATCCACCGGCGTGCGCTGCTTCGATCAGATCATCCGCAGGAACTTCTCCCGCCTGACCAAGCGCCCATGCGATCGTCGACCGTGTCCCGGACGCGCAATAGGCCAGAACTGTCTCATTCAAGGCAGTGCTGATCGCACGGTTATTAGCAATAACGTCTGGTGTCATGGTCTGGTGGGTCAGCGGCTGGTACGCAAATTTGATCCCTGCTGCCTCGGCGGCGGCTTTGATGGCCTGGTGCTGATGGCTTGGAGGCACCTCTGCATCCGGACGGTTGTCCAAGATCAAGGTAATACCGGCCTCTGCGATCGCGGCCATGTCGGACGGATCAATTTGAGGCGAAGCAAAGAAACGGGGGTTGATTTTGCGCATATCCATAGCTTGATTTAACCACCTGTGACTTTGCTGTCCAGCATTGGCGACACTTTTGGTGCGACGAACATACCCGTCAACATTGCCGCCAGAAATACCAGTCCGCCAATACCTCCAAAGCTGAGCGAAGCAAGAGCCGGACCAGGGCAAAGCCCGACAAGACCCCAACCCATGCCGAACAAGACGGCACCAACAATCAAGCGGCGGTCGAATATAGGATCGGAGCGTTCGGGGAATTCGCCGCCAACCAAAGGTTTGCGGTTGCGAGTCGCGGCCCATGCAACGGCCATTGGCAAAATCGCGCCACCCATCACAAAGGCTAAAGTCGGATCCCAATTACCGAGAAAATCAAGGAATCCCTGAACTTTATCGGTGTCAGTCATACCCGCAATATAAAGGCCTATTCCAAACAAGGCACCGGCCAGAATGGCATACATATTCCGCATTTTATATTCCCCCCATAAAGCCGCGCAGGGCAACAACCATCACCGCACCTGCAAAAATATAGATCAAGGTT
Organism: Sulfitobacter sp.; assembly: GCA_026421135.1. Taxonomy (GTDB): domain Bacteria; phylum Pseudomonadota; class Alphaproteobacteria; order Rhodobacterales; family Rhodobacteraceae; genus Sulfitobacter. The sequence continues at coordinate 4,530 of JAPKCR010000240.1, forward strand.
GCAACAATTCCGCGTGGGGACAGCCGCGAAATCCCGCAAACCCCATGGCCAGACGTACAACCGTTGCCGATGCGTGTGCCGACACCGACCAAAAGGCCAGCGACAACAATAAGCGCCCAGTTACCGGTCAAATTGGTTTCCGCAGGGCGACCAGACACAAGGATCAACACCGCGGGGGCAAGGACAAGCGCCGCAAGGAAGCTTGCCCGTTCGACCCAAGCACTGCGTCCCGATCCGTCAACAAGCCCACCGATGATCCCGCTGGCACCCATGATGCGCCCGTTAGCCAAGAGATAGACGGCACCGCCGCATCCAATAATCAGGCCGCCAATCAGGCCCCAAATCCAGTCCAGTTCAATCACAATGTTTCCGTTCACACATTAGGGAAGGATGCCATGCATCCGCATTGCTCTCATACATAACAAACTTTGAATG
>JAPKCR010000847.1 GCA_026421135.1 Sulfitobacter sp.
CGCGCGGTTTGTCATGGCTGAACTGGCGGATCGCTTCGAAAAAGGGGAGACCTTCGATGTCGCCTACAGTACCGCCGATTTCACAAAGCATGAAATCAACCTCGTCTTCGCCGATACTGAGGAAATCTTTTATTTCGTTGGTGACATGCGGGATCACCTGAATGGTTTTGCCCAGATAATCGCCGCGCCGTTCTTTTTCCAAAACGGTGGAATAGACACGGCCCGAACTGATCGAATCCGTCTTGCGCGCCGCTACGCCGGTAAAGCGTTCGTAATGGCCCAGATCAAGGTCCGTCTCTGCCCCATCATCTGTCACGAACACTTCGCCATGTTCGAAAGGCGACATCGTACCGGGATCGACGTTCAGGTAGGGGTCCAGTTTTCGCAGGCGTACCGAAAAGCCGCGCGCTTGCAGCAGTGCACCCAAGGCGGCAGAGGCTAGACCCTTACCAAGGCTGGAAACCACACCGCCGGTGATGAAAATATAGCGTGCCATGTGATCTAAGACCCCCGTGAAATTCAAATTTGATGTGGCAAAAGCCAGCCAAATGAGCTGCGGAAAACCGCAGCACCACGGGACTTAAGGCTAACAGAATTGTGGTGGTAATGGCAAGGCCAAGCCGCAACATCCTGTTGCAAAACTTGGCCCGACCTCAAGCTGTTGTAGAGATTGATTAATCCGCTGTGGGGACCTGCGGTGTGTTGTCGGCCGGCGTTGGCGGCAGCAGGTTGTCGGTGTCTGGCAGCGCCGGCACTTGATTTAGCGCAGGAGGCGTGCCACCCAAACGATCAATCACGGACGACCCGGCCGATTTTTCAGCAGCAATGATTGTCAATGTGATCGACGTGATGATGAAAAGTGTAGCGAGCACCCAAGTGATCTTGCCCATGGCCGTCGCGGCTGACCGGCCGGATACGGCACCGCCACCCCCGCCGCCCATACCAAGGCCGCCGCCTTCCGACCGCTGTAGCAACACAACGGCGATCAGGCCGAGGGCCAGAATGAGATGGACGATCAGGACAACGTTTTCCATGAATACCTACGGCTTTGGTTTAAACTTTGGAGGTATCTAGGCGTGTTTGACCATGGGGGCAAGTAACGATTGGCCTGTGCCGCCTTGTTCGGGACATGGATAGCTTTGGCGCGCTTGACCAGATGGCCAAGACGCCCCTCCCGCCATCCCGCTTGAGTTCGGTTCAATCCTCTATGTCATCAACGTCTGCTTGGCCGGACACCGCACGGCGCACGATGCTCCAGCTGAGTCCTATTCCCAAAACAAAACTGAGGGCAATCAGGCCAAGCCAGGTGTTGAAATCGGAATTTTCCAAGCTCAGCACCCCGAAATCAAACAGCACCCACAAGCCCGCGCTTACGACCGATAATACAAGAAGCATACCGAATCCGCCGATAGACCGCAGTGTGGCGCGAAGATAGATTACGTAGCCAATAAACAAGAGCAGCCCAAGCAGAACAGCGATAGACATGTTCATTTGCCCATAATCGCGTGCCCAGACG
>JAPKCR010000848.1 GCA_026421135.1 Sulfitobacter sp.
ATGAGAGGTTTCCGGATTGAGCTAATGGGATGAACCGCCCTACCACCAAATCGCGACTATTGTTGGGCAATTGTATACTTGACAACTAATTACTCGCAAGTTCTATCGGTTTGACTGAAGATATGTAGAGTTCTGATGTACCGAACATACGATGCGCTATTTATTAACCCACTTAACATGAGATTTATCAGTGTGTACGTTGTCTGGGTTTTTGGCACCAAAGGCGGCTTGAACTAAGGGAGAGTTCAACTCAATCGGTTGATTGCATTTGCGGCGCGGTACCTGTGATGCAAGCGTCGCGCTTCGAGCGTCTTTCGTTTGGTCCTTTTTCGTTATTTTAAAATGGCTTTGTCTCGTGCAAAAAAAGTCCACGTTGTAGCCTAGACGGTACGGTGAGACACCTATGGTGTCATGTTAGCCGTTCTCGCAGGGCTTCGTAAAGCGCGGGCAGGTTTCGATGCTATGGGGATTGTGCGTTACAGGTGCAATCTTGGTTAACCAGCCGGTTCAGTCTCATCGCATTGAAGAGCACAGGTGCTGCGCTTTTTGAGGTTAACTTTTTTCGGTTTGCTACCCTTTTCGCTTTCATTGGTCTGTTTTGCGGGCTGTTTCATAGGGCCGGACACAGTGATTGGTCCGACGCCTCTAGATGCAAGTGTCAGGTGTGATCGTCGTGTCATGCGACGTCCTCCCATGCGCATTGCGCTTTCGTCGCCCGTGATTGCCAGCCGTTTCAACCTACCGCTCCCGGTCTTTGTTCCGATTGCTCGGCCCTTGCTGCGGCTCACTCTCCGCATCCTTGGCACGATCCGTAGCACCATGCTCCCGCACAGGCCCTTTAGTTGTTGCAAGGCCCTCAGAGCGGCCCCATATGGGAGACAAATCCAGAACTGTCAGGTGGCGGCTGACCGAAGTGCCGGGTGGCACAAACCTATCTCTGTCCAATCTGTCTCGCCCCAAGTCGCCGCTTGCCCATGCACGGCATGGATGGCAGCCTGCAACTGAAACGGCCCAACCCGTCCTCGCCCGAGCGCCACCTTAAGCAACGCCACGCCTTCTTCGATCTTCGTCCTATTCCATCGCGATCGGTTTTGCGCATCTAACGGCACAAACGCGCCCGTCATGTCTAACCGTGCCGCCCGTCGTGCATCATGAACCAGCATCAGCGCAAGCAGCCCCGCTACTTCCGGCTCCTCTGGCATCAAATCCAAGATAATCCGCCCCAGCCGGATAGCCTCGCCACTCAGATCGCCACGCTCAATACCTTTGTTGAAAATCAGGTAAATCACCGTCAACACTGAACCCAATCGCTCCGCCAACTCGCCAGGCTCAGGCACACGGTAGGGAATGCCCGCCGCCGCGATCTTCTTTTTCGCCCTCGTCAAACGAGCCGACATCGCATCCACATTGTCCAAGAAGGCCGCTGCGATCTCTTCCGTTGACAGGCCGCCCAAGGTCCGTAACGTCAGCGCAACACGGGTCTTCTCTTCCAGCGCAGGGTGGCAACAGGTAAAAA
>JAPKCR010000849.1 GCA_026421135.1 Sulfitobacter sp.
CTTACGAGTATGTGCGCGGTACTCAGAAACCGGAACCTTGGTAATTTCGGGTTCTCAGGCGGGCATCGAGGCGCTCGGCGCTCAGCGTTTTCGTGGCCGTGGAAGGCAAGATAATCGGCGCGCTTCTCTTGGGTGACGAGATCAGACGCGATGCGCCGCGCACAGTGCAGGCCTTACGCAACTTGGGTATATCGCGGATCGTGATGTTAACGGGCGACCGGGCGGATGCCGCCGAAACAATTGGATCCGCAATGGATTTGGATGCAGTACTGGCTGATCGCAGTGCCGCCGACAAGGTCGAGGCGGTTGCCTCCGAGCAGGCGCTGCACCCGACGGTTATGATCGGCGACGGCATCAACGATGCGCCGGCATTGGCAGCCGCAGATGTCGGGATTGCAATGGGTGCGCGGGGTGCAAGTGCCTCGTCCGAGGCTGCCGATGTTGTCATTCTGGTTGACCGGATCGACCGCGTCGCGAGCGCAGTGCAGATCGCCCGTCGAACGCGCATGATTGCCTTGCAAAGCATTGTGGTGGGGCTTGGTTTGTCGGGGGTTGCCATGGGGTTTGCCGCTTTTGGCTGGCTGTCGCCGGTTCAGGGTGCCCTGACGCAGGAGGCAATAGACGTTGCAGTCATCCTGAACGCGCTGCGCACGTTGGTTCCCGCGCGCGGCCAGCGCTCGCGGGGGATGGCACCAACGACCTTTCAGACACTGCTTGACGATCATGTGACCCTCGACGCGGTGCTTGACCGGTTGCGGGCAATTGCAGACGCGCTGGACAACGCCCCACCGCAGAACGCCACCGCACTTATTCTCGACGCCAACAAAATCGTACGGGAACAGATCGTGGCGCACGAACGCGAAGACGAAACGCAGCTTTACCCACGTGTGCGCGCGTTTTTGCCCGATGGTCACGGGCTGGCCGCGATGAGCCGGGGGCATAGAGAAATTCATCATCTCGCACGATTGCTGGACCGGATCGCGACGACCCATGATGCGGACGATCCTGATCCCTATCTGATCCGTGACGCCCAGCATGTTATTGAATCGCTCGAAACGTTGGTGCGTATCCACAATGCGCAAGAGGAAGATATTTACCAACATGCGGTTGCCGGCTGATCCCGATGCGCCGGCGGTGCGTATGGCAGATGTGGCGATCCTTCTGAGGTTTAGATCCAAATGCTCCGATTTTGTGAATCGCAAGCAGACCGTCGGGTAGCATAGTTAGATCCCCGCAATGTTTTGTGTGACTGTCAGGGTAGTTCTACCTGCGTTCCCAGCACACTCAACATCGCGACCGCGTTTGCCTCGTGCACCCACCGTCAAGGTTGAACCACATCTGAAAGCAGGGCATTCGTGGGGGAGGGAGTTGACTAAAGCTCGACGCTTTCATGGAGGGCCGGACAATGGGCCGAAATTCCCCGCGCCGTCAGTTCTTTCTCCATAGCTGCCATTCCTTTGGTTGCGTCACCATGAACCAAAAATACCTGTTCCGGATGCCCGGCATGCTCGAT
>JAPKCR010000850.1 GCA_026421135.1 Sulfitobacter sp.
CCCGAGGGGGATGTGAGTTTCCACATGTTGCCGCTGGAGTGGTTTGAATAATGCAGCAGCTTGTGATCATTCAGATCGTCAATTTTCTCTGGGCGGCCGTACTTCTCGAAATATCCGGGGCTGGCAATCATTCGCTTTGTGGTTTCGGTCAACTTACGAGCACGCAGGGTGCTGTCTTCCAACTCTCCGATGCGGACAGCCATGTCGAAACCTTCGCTGATCAGTTCAACATAGCGGTTATTCAGCACCATGTTGACTGTGATGTCCGGAAATTCTTCCAAGAAACCGGACAGGGCAGGCGACAAGTGGTTGACCCCGAAATCCGTCGCAACCGATATGCGCAGCAGACCAGAGGGGGCCGATTGCATGGATGTAACCAGCGCATCCGCTTCGCCTGCGTCATTTAGCACGCGGCGGGCACGGTCATAATAGGCAAGGCCGATCTCTGTGGGGCTAACCCGACGGGTCGTCCGGTTAAGCAATCGCGCACCAAGCCGTGCCTCAAGCGACGACACATGTTTGGATACAGCGGACTTTGAGATGCCCATCTTTTTGGCGGCATCCGTAAAACCACCCTGGTCCACAACTGTGGCGAATGCTTCCATTTCTGTCAGGCGGTCCATTGCCGTCCCCTTATAATCATCTGCGTTGGGATTGGTATGGCGGCCAAATCAGGCAGGATCGCGGCAGAGGTGGGACAGTAGCAAGGTCATTGCATGGATCGTTCGCGGCAGGGAAACACTGAAACAGTAGGCCGAATCGCGGGGCTTTATATCCAGCGCACCCATCTAAGCGCCGCAAACATCAACACAGCCAGCGCCGTCATCCCAAGGCATAGCACGGCGAACGCCCAAGGGTGACCCATTCCGGGCATCCCGCCAACGTTCACGCCAAACAGTCCGGTGAGAAACCCCAGCGGCAGGAAAATCGCTGCCGCCAATGATAATACATACCCGTGGCGCGCTTGGCGTTGGGCGACATGGGCATCATGTTCGTCTTGCACCGAAACCAGCCGCTCGCGCAGCTCGTCCAGTTCCTCGACCGCGATCAGGGCGCTGTTGGCCTGTTCATGCAATTCAAGCTGGCTGTCTTGCGGGATGATCGGGATATCAAGTTCGGCAAGTTTGCTGAGCGCGGCGCGTTGCGGGCCAAGATACCGCCGCAACCGGATCACGCTACGCCGCGTTTCGGGAAGTTCGCGCGGCATTTTGGTTTCCATGTCTTCTAGATCGATCTCAAAGAATTCAGTCTGCTCGTCAATGCTCGCAACATGTTCCTGAACTCGAAGGGTCAAACGCCCCACCAGGTTCTCAAGAAATTTAGCCGGGCTGGGGGGCGCTTTTTGGGCTGCGGCCAGCTGGCGGATAGCGTCGATCGCAAATACCTTTTTGCGGCGCACTGTGATCAGCAGGTCGGATTCAACAAACATCCGTACTGACACCATTTCATCGGCATCTTGCCCCGCATTCATGTTGATGCCACGCAGGTTCAGGATCAGCCCGCTATCAAACC
>JAPKCR010000851.1 GCA_026421135.1 Sulfitobacter sp.
CCCAAGCAGTCAATGGACCGCAGCGCGCAAAGGCCCTGCATTCTTTGCCTATTCGACCAATTATCTGATCGATACAGATCACAGCATAATCGTCGATGTTGAAGGGACCAGATCAATCCGTCAGGCTGAAGTCGGCTCTGTACGCACGATGTTGGAGCGGATCCAAGACCGGCATGACCTGGCACCTGAACGTCTCATTGCGGACAGCGCCTATGGATCGGGGCCCATGCTTGGTTGGCTCGTGGATCGCAATATTAACCCCCACATTCCAGTGCTGGATAAGGCGGGTCGCACAGATGGCACATGGTCCCGCGCCGACTTTGAATGGGACGTTGAGAACAACCAATACATTTGCCCAGAGGGTGAGCCGCTCAAGCAGTTCCGGCGAAACTATTCTGACCCGAACCGAGGCCCGACCGGCAAGGGCGTGGCCAAGTACCAAGCGCTGAAACACACTTGTCAAACCTGCCCATCAAAGATGAAATGCTGCCCCAAAGCCGATGCCCGCAAGATCACCCGCGAAGAACACGAAGACGCCCGCCAAGTCGCCCGCGATATTGCGAAAACCAAGCAATACGCAATCTCAATGCGGCTTCGAAAGAAAGTCGAGATGCTCTTCGCCCACCTCAAACGCATTCTTGGACTGGGCAGGCTCCGATTACGCGGCCCATGTGGGGCCAATGACGACTTTCTACTCGCTGCAACCGCCCAAAACCTCCGCAAACTGGCCAAAATCTTTCCTGCACCGCAGCAAGCGCGCAAAGCCTGACAAGAAAGGCGCTAGCGGCTTCTTTCTGGCACCATTTTCTGCGCTCGCAATACGTCGTTTTTCCACAGAATCTGCCGTAAAACGCCTCTAGCATTTCCGCCCGACCCTGTGCCTGATTGGGCCGCGACATCAGCCCCAGCACCGGATGCGTCTCGAACCGCTGCGCGTCGTCTTGCAAGATCAGCGGCAGCGCGGCCGCCGCCTCCGCAATCATCTTCACCGACCGGAACCCCACAGGGTTCGACGCAAACCCCGCGCGCGTCAGCGACGGTGTGTCCCGCGGGCTCCAGGCAATGCCGCGCCCGCCGTAAGCCAGCACCTTTCCCGTGGCCGAGGCCTTCACTTCCGGCACGTCCGCCTGTCCACGCCGCAAAAAGTCAAACACCATCATCCGGCTCCTGTTCGTCCAAAAGAAAAGGCCCCATCGGTGTGATCCAAGGGGGCCTCAATTGTCAGTCATCATTGTCAGTCGTTGCGGGGCACTGGCCCCTTCATCGCGTCTTGAGGGCAATCTAACCGACAGCCCCTAAGATCATATTACACCACCGTACGGTGCTCTACAGCGTACGTATTCGTGCTTGTGGCGCCGTAGCTCCCATCAATTCCGTCAACGCCCATACCAGCGCGTCCACCCGGTCCGGCGAGCCAGAGCCATGAAACCCGGTCGTGGTCATCTGGCACATCTGGTCCTCCAACGGGCCCAACCCGCCAAAGTGCTTCACACGGCCCTGCTCATACAG
>JAPKCR010000241.1 GCA_026421135.1 Sulfitobacter sp.
CTTTCGCCCCATTGCGTCGACGATGTGGTCCGAGGACGCAGCGCTTCAGGTGTTCGCCGCGCGGACACTCAAGCGGCTTGATACCGATTGGTCACGGGATTTGCTGGAACAGCTTTATTTAGACGATGAAACGCAGGAGTGGGCCGACAACGTGGCCGCCCCGACAGATCACAAAGACAGCAATGGGGTGCCGCTTAGCCAAGGCGATACCGTTGTGTTGATCAAAGACCTGCCCGTCAAAGGCGGTGGCTTCACGGCCAAGCGCGGCACGGCGGTACACAAGATATCACTGGTGGAAGACAACGCAGCCCATATCGAAGGGCGCGTCGAAGGCCAGCGGATCGTCATTCTGACCGAGTTCGTGAAGAAGCGCTAAGCGCGATCGTTTGATCGCGCGGAGTGCCGGCTTCCTGCTAGGTTAGTTCTGACGCCAGGTCAGCGGGTGTTGCCCCGCCGTCTAAAAGCGTAGCAAGGCAACTTTGAGTGAAGTTCCAGATGTCTTGATCATGCACCAAATGGTGGGTCAGAAAACCCATCGGTTCGGTTGCATCGGTGATGCCATTCCGCCGGTCCTGTAGCAATTTCACGATATGCGCGATCAGGTCGTCCGGCGGGACAACTCCGCGCCCGCCGCGCCAGAAAATCGGGTCGACATGAGTGTTGATCTGCATGAGGCCGTGCGCTGCCCATTTGGATTTGCGCGGCAGGTAGGTCGACACTGCGACATAGCCCAGTCTTGAAAGTTCAGGCATCAGTGCGCCGTCCAACCGGTTCCAAGGTGGCACAAAAATGGGCAAGAAACGATCAGCAAACAGCGCCTTCATGCGGGTGATGGCTTGGTCTGCATCGCCAAGGGCCGTATCGCGGGGATGGCCGAATTCAGCTTTCTTTTGGCCTTCGGGCGCGTGGCTAACGTGCTGCCAGCCGTGAACGAGCGGGATCAAATTATCATGGTCCGCGCAAAATACCGGCAAGCTCGCTTGCGACAGCTTCGGGATGACAGCGATATGGACCGGCAAGCCTAGCGTGCTTGCTATTTCGGTTAGTCGGTCCAGCGCGGGGGTCCGTTCAACGGCGTCATCATCGCGCCACCATATCGGCAGGGGGCGCTGCTCTGCGCGCCAGATCGACAGTTCTTTTGTCAGGGGGCTCCAGTCGATATTCATGGCTGGGCCTCGCGCATGTGCTGGGTGATCCGCACGGTTTGGGCAGCGCCATCAAGTCCGTCAGTGCGCGGTGCCCGTGTTGGCGCGTCCAGCACGGCAGTCACGGCACCCAGCAATGTTTCCGCAGACAGGTCAGCATTCCGCAGGACACCGATGCCGTCCAATTGGGCCAAGGCATCTGCGCGCAACCCCTGTTCGACCTCGCTACCCGCGTCAAAAGGGATAAAGACAGCGCGAACACCACTTTGCAAGACGTCCAACGCGGTGTTGTAGCCACAAAGCGATACCGATGCGGCAGCATGGTACAGCATCTGCCGAAACTCAGGCCGGGCTGGTTCAATGATGACGTTTTCGGGCGCATTGTGCATCAAATCACGGCTGCGCTTTGCGCCGTCTTGTCCCCCCAACAATAGCCGCCATTGGCGTTTTTCGGGGTCTTGTCGTGCGGCATTCAGGGCCGTGTCAAATACATGTCGGCCAACATCACCTCCGCCGGCGCTGACGATGATCTCCCCTGCACCCAGCCCATCGGGGTGGGCCACAGCGGGTGGAGGGGCCACGTAGCCGGTATAGCGCAGCTTGCTTGCCAAGGCATCTGACACAGGCCAGCTGAGCGAAAGGGGAGCGACATCCGCGTCCGAATGGACCAGCACGGCGTCATAGAACTGCGCGACCAAATCTTCAGCAAGGGTGGCTTTGGCGGGCTTTGAAGGAGGGGCAAGAATATCACGCACTGATGCACAGATCAGCGGCCGATTGGGCATGGCCTTTGCGGCATTTAGCAGCGCAATAAACTCTGCCTTTAAGATCCGCCGGCCAAAAGGGAAGAGCTCGGTGATCAAAACATCGGGCTGCTGCGATACAACGGTCTCGGTCAGCTTCCTGATCCGAGCGTCAAACAGGGTTGCGTCGGCCTCGTTGTCATTTGCATCCAATAGCCGCGTGAAATTCACGCCATCCGACCGAAGGGGAGGAAGCTGTACCATTTCGATACCAACGCTGGTCAACTGGGCTGCGGCCATTCCGCCCGTGACAACAATTGTGTCGTGCCCTGCGTCCTTATAGGCCCGCGCCAGCGTCAGGGCGCGGGCCAAATGGCCGGTCCCAAGAAGATGTGTAACAACGATGCAAATTTTCATCTGCGTTGGTCCAGCCGGATTTGGTCAGGGGATGCCCGCCATCCGGTTGGGTCGATCTGTAAAAGATATAAGCGGTTACGTTTGACCTGAAAGGGGGGGGCACCCTTGAAATCCCAACCCATTGCGTGGGCCAGCAGAACCCGCATCACCCCGATATGGCACACAGCGACCGTATCGCGGGCCAACCCGTTGGCCCACGGCACCAGCCGGTCGCGCAAGCCAGCCGGGCTTTCGCCACCAGGGGGCGTGTAGTCCCAGCCCCAGTATTCAATGTCGCGAAAGCCGCTGGACGGGTCTGCTTTCAAGTCGACGCCGCGCTGGCCCTCCCATTCTCCCCAGTCCATTTCCATCAAGGCGGGGCTGGTTCGGGGCGGCCTGCCGGCGACCAGTTCAGCGGTCTGCACTGCACGTTCTAGAGAGCTTGATACCAGTTCGGCGCTGTCCCACGGTGCTGGCAGGCTAAGACCGGCAAGCTGTGCGCGTGCGTCGCTGTCCAGCGGTATATCCGTGCGACCTTGAATACGGCCTGCGCGGTTCCAATCCGTGTGGCCATGGCGCAAAAGGGCAAGCTGGATCATCGGTGGACTCCACATAAAGCAAGGGCAGCAAACAAGGTTTCAGACGCGGCGGGCAACAGGTGGTGTGCAGCGACATAGGCCTGCGCATTGGTGCCAAGGCGCTGCCTAAGCGCAGGATCGGAAAGCAACCCTTGCAGACGCGCGGCGAGGGGGGCAATGCCGTCTTGTGGCTTTGGGTAATCGCCGGGGGCCAGCACGTCGCGCACGCCGGGCCTGTCTTGGGCCACAACAGGCAAACCCGCCGCCTGTCCTTCCAGATAGGCAAGGCCAAAGGCTTCGTTCACCCCGGGCCAGAACAGCATCGAGGACGACCGATAGACGTCTTCCATAGCCGGTGCATCCAGCTGACCCAGAAATTGAACCGCAGGCCCGAATGGTGCCATTAGGGCTTCAACCTTGGCGCGGGCTCGTCCGCCCCCCGCAATGCGCAGGGACCAGCCCTTGTCTGGCAGGTGCGCCAATGTTTCGGCGATGATCCGGTAAGACGCCAGCTTGTCCCCGTCGCGCAACATCCCGACGGCCAGCATCGGGCCATGCGGGGCAGGTGGACGCCCCACGCTTTCGCGCAGCAGGAATGGGGGCAGGTGGATCAATTGTTGGCTGCCAGCACGGTCCCGCTCAAGCGTTTCAGCATCGCGACGGGTAAAGTAAAATATAGCATCAGCGGCATCACTCGCATCTTCGGCAGCTTGGGCGAACGCGGCCCAGGGGCCGTCCAACCGTTTGCGGGCGCGGGTCGCCTCGATCAATAGATAGGGAATACCCAAGGCCCGTGCCACCGAGGGACCAATAAGATCGGGTGCTTTGTAGTAATTGTGATATGTGATCCACCCCCGCCAGCCTTCAGTGCGGCCCAGCACGCTGAGGCGATCGATTTCAACGTGCGCTTGCGCCAACAAATCGCGTTGCAGGGCCGCGTCGCCCACGCCATCACGGGACCGAAGGGTGCTAGCCATTGTCACCGACGCCCCCCCGTATTCCAACGCCGCAATCAGCGCGCGTGCCATAGCACGGTCACCCGACGGGTTCGGATGATCGGGGGGCTTTAGAGGAGCGTAGAACCCTAGATGCATCAGGCCGCCGTGGACAGCATCGTCCCAAGACGCTGTTTAAGCTGGCGAATACCGGGGGCCATCGTGAATTCTGCCTGCAGGCGCGTATGCGCGGCCTCGGCCAGTCGGGGGCCCAGTTCCGGGTCGGCTGCGAACGCTAGCATCGCCTCTGCCAGTGCAGCGGGGGCATCATCACTTAGAATGCCGCTGATACCGCTGTTGATAAATTCTGGGATCGCTGAAATGGGGGTGCTTAGGATGGGAAGCTTTTGGCTTGCTGCCTCCATCAAAACATTGGGCAATCCGTCGCGATCGCCATCCTTGGCAATCCGCGAGGGCAGGACGAACAGATCGGCGTTGCGCATTTCGACAATCACCTCTGGCTGATCACACGCGCCGCGCCAGAAAATGCGATCATTGATGCCATGATCTTGGGCACGTCTTTTCATCTCGTTCGACAAGGTGCCACCACCAATATGTGTCCAGCGCCAGTCCAGCTCCTTTGGCAGTAATGCCAAGGCGTCGATAAGATTATCGAACCCCTTCTTTTCGACCATGCGGCCAACAGACATCATTTGAAACACCTCGGACGCCGCGCGCAATTCGCGCGGAGGTGCGTCAGGGAAACGTGACAGGTCCAACCCATGATAAACCAGATCAACCCGGCTGGGATCAGCGGCGAGTTCGCGTAGGTATTCCGCACCAAATCTGGTACAGGTCGCACCAAATACAGCGCCGTGCGTCGCAGGATTCAATTTCTCGCGCAATTCCCATTCAGGCGATGTCCAGATGTCCTTGGCATGGGCAGAAAAGCTCCAGGGGAGACCACGCAGGATGGCCGCATAGCGCGCAACCGAGGAAGGGGTATGCAAGAAATGCGCATAAATGCCACGTGTATCTGCGGGTAGTTCATGGGCCATCACGCATGCCTGCCCAAAACGGCGTCTGCGGTTTGGAGTGTTATCGCGGGCCAGATCGCGCTTGAATGTCTCAA
>JAPKCR010000242.1 GCA_026421135.1 Sulfitobacter sp.
TGACAGGCAGATTATACTGCATAGCTGTGCCCATTTCCTGCATGTTCATCAGCCATGATGCTTCGCCAGCCACGTTGATTACCAACGCATCCGGATGCGCCATTTGGACCCCAATAGACGCAGGAAAGCCATAACCCATGGTGCCAAGCCCGCCCGAAGTCATCCAGCGGTTCGGATCCTCAAAGTTCAGGTATTGCGCGGCCCACATCTGGTGCTGGCCCACTTCGGTGGTGATATAGCGGTCGTATTTCTTGGTCAGCGCCTCAAGCCGTGCCAGCGCATACTGTGGCTTGATGATCTTGCCTTTTTGCTCGAATTTCAGGCAATCGATGCTGCGCCATTCGTTGATCTTCTTCCACCACTTGGCAACTGCTTCGCTGTTGGTTTTGCGACCACGGGATTTCCAGACCTTCAGCATGTCTTCCAAGACGTGGCCAACATCGCCAACAATCGGGATGTCCACGCGGATGATCTTGTTGATGGATGACGGATCGATATCGATATGCGCTTTGGTAGACTTTGGGCTGAACAGATCAACGACACCGGTGATCCGGTCATCAAACCGTGCCCCGATGTTGATCATCAGGTCGCAATCATGCATCGCCATGTTGGCCTCGTACAGGCCGTGCATGCCCAGCATTCCCAACCATTTTTCACCAGACGCAGGATAGCTGCCCAGACCCATCAAGGTCGAGGTGATCGGAAAACCTGTCGCTTCAACCAGTTCGCGCAGCAATTGCGCAGCTGCGGGGCCAGAGTTGATAACACCACCGCCTGTATAGAAAACAGGGCGTTTTGCCGTTTCCATCGCCGCCACCAGTTCGGTGATCGCTTCCATGTCGCCTTTTACGGGCGGCTGATAATGGGACACTGACGGCTTCTTGGGCTCGTACTGACCGGTGGCAAACTGGACGTCCTTGGGGATGTCGACCAGAACCGGGCCAGGTCGCCCAGAGGTGGCAACGTGGAAGGCTTCGTGCAGAACTGACGCCAGCTTGTCAGTGTCTTTGACCAGCCAGTTATGTTTTGTACAGGGGCGCGTGATGCCAACGGTGTCGGCCTCTTGGAAGGCGTCTGATCCGATCATGAACGTCGGTACCTGACCTGTCAAAACAACCAGCGGGATCGAATCCAGCAAGGCATCGGTCAAACCTGTCACTGCGTTCGTGGCACCGGGACCGGATGTAACCAGAACAACGCCGGGCTTACCGGTTGACCGTGCATAGCCTTCGGCGGCGTGAACTGCACCTTGCTCATGGCGTACCAAAACGTGTTTGATACTGTTTTGCTGAAACACCTCGTCATAAATCGGTAGGACAGCGCCGCCGGGATAGCCAAATACGGTATCGACGCCCTGATCGATCAGGGCTTGGACGATCATTTTCGCTCCGGTCATTTTACGTGTCATCTTGGTGCTCCGTAGGGTGGTGTTTAGGGTCGTTGTGTCAGGTATAAATCTTGTTGTGGCGCATAAAAAAGCCCCCGGTTTTGGCGGGGGCGCATGGTGACGATTATGGTCTGCCGTTACCGGCCCATGCGCGTGTGTCCTACAATGACGACTAGATTAGTCATGGCCAAAGGCTCCCATTTGCGTTGGGGGAGATTATGAGCGGGGTAAAGGGGCGTCAATGGGCAATTTCATGAAAAAGTGTCGCACAGGTCAAAAAATCTTTCCATTTGTTGCGCAGTTCCCGATTTTTTTGAAGCTTTGCAAAATCGAATGGGTGAATCAGGCAATTTTAAATGCGCACGCCGGTTCCTTGCAGCACACCGTGTTCCATCGCGTAACGGGTCAAACCGGCTGTCGATGAAATCCCTAGCTTTCGCTTGATATTCTTTCGGTGGGTTTCGACCGTGCGCACCGAGATATCGAGGATCACAGCAACCTCTTTGTTGGCCTTGCCCTGCGCCAACTGCAAAAGGATCGTTTGTTCCCGTTCGGTCAGTGCCTCGCGGGCGGTGTCCTTTGGCTCAAGTGACCCTTGGGCACCCGTGCACAGATATCGTTTGCCCAGCATGACCTGATCAATGGCCAGTTTGATTTCGTCAGTTGGCACATCTTTAAGGATGTATCCCATTGCCCCATGACTAAGCGCCGAGGAGATATATTCGGGGTTGTCATGCATCGACAAAATAACGATCCGCATGTCGGGCCGCCGTTCCAGTACGATCTCGGTAGCCGACAACCCGCCAACATCGGGCATGTTCAAGTCCATCAGAATTACATCGGGATTGAGCGCCTCAAACTGGTCAATTGCGGCACGGCCATTGGACAGACATCCAACAACATGGATGTCGTCATAGCTTTCGAGAATGGATTGGATGCCTTCGGCGACCATGGGGTGATCGTCGACGATCATGACTTTGACAGGAATTGTCATTGGGTGATTTCCTAAGAATTCGGGGCAGGGGCCGAGAGGCTGGATTCCGGCGGCAATAGATGGGTCAGCGGAACAGATGCTTTGATCCGCGTTCCACGACCTTGCGCGGCCTCCAGCGACAGGGTGCCGCCAAGTTGGTCCATGCGTTCTTGCATATTGCGCAGACCAAGGCCACCGGCGCTTTGCATCCCGCCATAAATGCCGCGCCCGTTATCCCTGATCTCAAGGGTGGCCCCTTGGCGGTGGCCGCGCAGATCGACAATCACTTCAGAGGCACCCGCATGGCGTTCGATATTGGTCAGTGCCTCTTGGGCGATGCGGTACATGGCAATCTTGGCGTCATTGTCCAGACGGTTGCGGAACACCACTGTGTTGAAATGGCAGGCAATGCCGGTACGGGCGGAAAATTCCTCGACGAGGGTTTTCAGGGCCGGACCCAGACCCAGATCGTCCAGCACGCCTGGGCGCAGATCGCGGCTGATGCGGCGCACCTCTGATATGGCCTCGCCCAGACTGTCGATGCCTTTTCCCAATGGTTCGGTCGCGCGGGGGTCGCCCCGGTCCAGACGGCGGCGCGCGTTCTCGAGCGCATAGCGCACCCCGACCAATATTTGGCTAATCCCGTCGTGCAATTCGCGCGCCACGCGGCCGCGCTCTTCTTCTTGGGCATCAAACACGCGTTGGGTCAATTTTTTCAGCTTGGCATCGGCCAAACGTCTTTCGCGCAGGTTCACAAACATGCCTGTGCCGAAAACAAGGAACAAGGCGGCAAGGGTGATCGCACCAATATACAGGAACGTGCGTTGAACGCGGGCCAGAACATCGGCCCGTGCAGATGCAACACTGGACAGGATATCGTCGATAAACACCCCCGTGCCCACCGCCCAACGCCAGCTTGGAAATGACGTCACATAGGTAATCATCTGCGCCTCTATCCCGGTCGAAGGTTTGGGCCAAAGATAGGTGTGATAGCCACCGCCATCGCGGGCAATGCGGATCAGCTCGTCCACCACAGGGGTGCCGGCGCTGTCGGTTTCACCCCGAAAATTTTCATTGATACGGGTGGTTTCGCGCGGACTGACAAGGGCGGTGCCATCGAAATCATAGACAAAAAACTGCCCTTCCTCGCCATAGATCATCGCCGATAGAATTTGCGCGACCTGCGCCTTGGCATCATCATCCTGCGGCGATGCAGACCCGTAGACAAAGTAGAACCCGTTGCGGGCTTGGGTGACATAATTGCGCAGCTCGACCTTTTTGGCGTCGATCAGTTGGTTTTCGAGCGTGTTAATCTCTCGGTCCGCCAACGCCTTGGCCTGAAGCGCCACAACAAGTGCGATCGCGGCCACAGCCAGCACCAGCGGCACTGCAGCAAGCAGTGTCAGCTTTTGGGCATAGGTTGGGGCAAGGCGGGAAGACAGGCGACGCATATGATTCTGGTAAAGGGAATCATAGTCGAATCAAAGGGGCAGTTCTGCCTGCGCCCACATGTCTAACACATCAAATCGGCATGTTTGCCTAAAATATGGGCAAGAGTAGGGACATTATCTTGCGGTTGGGGTGGGTCTCTACGCATTAATTGGTATTTCAAACCTGAATGGATCGGTTAGATTGCTTGCACTTGCAACGACCCGCGGGCCAAGCAGCCGCGCGGGCATCCTATACTCGGGAGGAGTATCCATATGGACCGTCGTTCATTTCTGAAGACATCCGCACTTGGCGGCACGGCCGCCGCTGCATCCACGCTGGCCGCACCACTGTACGCCCAAGGCAAGCGCACGCTGACCATGGTCACGTCCTGGCCCCGTGGCTTTGCCGTTCTTGATGACGCGGCAACCTACCTCAACAACATGGTTAACGAGATGTCTGACGGCACTCTGACCATCGAAAAGAAAGCGCCGGGCGAACTGGTTGGTGCGTTCGAAGTGTTTGACGCCGTATCCTCCGGTCAGGCCGACATGTACCACGCGGCTGACTACTATTTCATCGGTCAGCACCCTGGTCTGGCATATTTCACAGCCGTTCCATTTGGTGGCACAGCGCAAGAGCTGACAAACTGGTACCTGCACGGTGGCGGCCACGAACTGCACAACCAAATCGGTGAAATCTTCAACATGAAGATGTTCTTGGCCGGTAACTCTGGTTCGCAGTCCGGTGGCTGGTTCCGCAAGGAAATCAACTCTGCCGGAGACTTTAACGGTTTGAAATTCCGCATGCCGGGCCTTGGTGGCAAGGTTCTGGGTAAGCTGGGCGCATCGGTTCAGAACATCCCCGGCGGCGAACTGTATCAGGCATTGTCCTCGGGCGCACTGGACGGTCTTGAGTGGGTTGGCCCATTCGCGGACGAACGCGCCGGCTTCCAAGAAGTCGCGAAAATCTACTACACCGCTGGCTTCCACGAGCCAGGCTCCGGTTTGACTGCATCCGTTAACCTAGATGTCTTCAACGACCTGACACCAGCCCAGCAAAAGATCATCGAATATTCCTGCATGGCGACAACGCACACAGGTCTGGCCGAAACGCTGGCAAACAACGGTGCC
>JAPKCR010000243.1 GCA_026421135.1 Sulfitobacter sp.
CAATATGAAGTGCCCGCTCACTGTCCACCAAGGCTGGTGTCGTTGCCTCAATTTCAGAAGGAAACACAGGAACGCGACCATTGATCTCTGCTGAAAGCCGAGCAATGCGGGTCTGCAATATCATAACCCGCTTGACCTCTCGATCAAGCTGACTGGTTTGTGTAAGCGCATCCAATTCGACCAATGGTTCACCTGCCGTAACAATGTCGCCTTCCTTGACAAATACAGCGCTAATAACCCCTGCCTCTGTTGCTTGTACACGCTGAACATCACCTGCTGGAACCACACGCCCTGGCGCACGCGTCACGTCGTCTATCTCTGTTAGCCATGCCCATATGAAAGTTACACTTATTACTATAAGAATGGTGAATAAAAGTGCAGAGGCACGCAATGGCGTTCGGCCTTGAACCTCCCACACCAATTGATCAAGATCGCGCTTCGTATTCATGCGTTATGCCCCGTTTTGCCTGACTGAGAGATTACCTCACTTTTAGGGCCATCTGCGATAACCTTACCTCCATCGATTACAATCACTCGGTCCACAAGATCCAAAAGGCTTATCCGATGCGTGATTACGACGAGGGTTCTTCCTTTAATTACGCCCTTTAGCCGTTTGATCAGCGCAGCTTCACTTTGAATATCCATAGACGCGGTCGGCTCGTCCAAAAGCAGAATTGGCGGGTCGCCCACCAGTGCGCGTGCCAGTGCAACTGCCTGACGCTGGCCCCCAGAGAGCCCTTCACCCCGTTCGCCAAGGAGCATATCATAACCTTCGGGATGACTGGCCGCAAAGTCCTCAACTCCTGCAAGACGTGCCGCTTTGACAACGTCCTCATCACTTGGGCGCACGGCGCCAAAGGCGATGTTATCGCGTAGAGTTCCTGACACTAACCAAGGCTCTTGAAGCACAGCGCCAATATTGCGTCGTAGTTCGGTCGGATCAATCTGGCGAATGTCAATTCCGTCAGCTAGTATAGAGCCTTCAGTGGGATGGTAGAGTCCCAACACCAGGCGGGCAATGGTGCTCTTGCCTGACCCAATTGGTCCAAGAATCGCCACACGCTCACCGGGGGCTATATCAAAGTGTGTGTCTTCCAACGCAGAGCCCTGCTGGGATGGGTAGCTGAAGCTGACATCATTAAACTGTAGCCCACCGGAAAGCTGTGGGCGAGAAAGGTAGTGGCGCCCTTGTGGATGTTCTCTGGGAGCTTGCATTAGGGCATCGAGACTTCGGTACGAACTGCGTGCCTGATGTAGGCGCGTTAGGGTTTGCGCGATAAGCGCAAGCGGTGCTAGAGCGCGCCCTGTTAAGATCACGGCCGCAATTAAAACGCCCGAAGTGATCTGACCTGAGACGACCAACAAGGCCCCAATTACGACGATCAAAATCTGTGAGGCTTGCTGTACAAAACCAGTCGCGTTGATTGCACCTTGGGTGATAGTGCGGCTTTTCACTGAATAAGAAGATTGTCTACGGAGAGCCTCAGACCACCGCGCCCGCATCTGAGGCCCAGCACCAGATGCCTTGATGGCTTCAATGCCCGACAATGTTTCGACCAGAACAGTTTGTTTTGCTTGTCCCTCTGTCAGCATCCGGTCTGCAAGTCGGCCTAAGATCGGTTGTACGATCACTCCGATCAACAGCACTATTGGGACCGCGATGGCAGGAACTACTGCGAGGGGTCCTGCGAGAAGATATATAGCTCCCATAAACACAATAACAAAAGGTAAATCTACCAGTGCTACCATCGTGGCCGAGGTGAAGAAATCACGTAACGATTCAAATTCACGCATCGTCGCTGATACGGCACCGACCGACCCCTTGCGCGCATGCATCTCTATCTCAAGCACATGATCAAACAAATCTTGCCCTATATCGAGATCTGCACGTTTGCCTGCATGATCGATGAAACCTGCCCTCAACGTCTTGAGGATCAAATCAAAAACCAGAGCGATCCCAACACCAATCGTGAGAGCGAAAAGGGATGCAGTAGCACCTGAGGGCAGAATTCGGTCATAAACCACCATCGTAAATAAGGCGGTGACCAGAGCAAGGACATTGATCATCATAGCGGAAATGGCGACTTGGCCATAGGCCCAGCGATTAGCAAGAAGCGCATCGCGAAACCAATGCCCTTGCACACCTGTATCCTTCTCACCAGCAGCATGCCGATACTCAGGCTTGAGGATTAGAACGTGGCCAGTCAAGTCGCCGGCAAACGCCTTTACCGCCACCTCGACCAATGCGTCTCCTACTTCTGGATCGTAAAGAATTGCCTTGTCTGCTTCACGGCGGTACAAAACTACCGCTCCTCCTGCCACCGTGAATAGAATTGCTGGCAGAAGTGCTAAATCGACCTGTGCAATGGCATGTTGCCCAAAAGACGCCTGTAGCCCAGCACTCTCTGCGGCTTCGATGGCACTACGGACTTCCACAGCGACGCCCTTTTGGTCTTGGCCTGTTAATGCATCTTGAATTGAGCTTAGGGCTATCGGTCGGTTATGATGAGCTGCAACATGCACTACACAGGCTTCTAGTGCCGTAATTGTGCTCGTTGCAGCGGCAAGTGTGTTCATTTACTTGCTTCCTTTAAAGTAGTGGTGACTGGAAGGGTTACACCGAATACATCAAGGATGTCTCCGGTAGCAGCCAGAACGGCATATCCAAGTACAGCTTGTTCATATTCAGCCAGAATTTTTTGACGCTCCGAAGCTAACGCTTCGCGTTCTGCGTCCTGCAGCTCGATTAGGCTTCTGCGACCAGCATGAAATTGCTCACGAGCAACAACAAGATTGGCTCTATTTGCCTCGGTTGCATTGCGTGTTGACGTAAGACGTTCTCCAACGGCTTGAACTTCAGCTGATAAAATGCGCAATCGGCTTTCCAGTTCGCGCTGTGTTGCATCAAGTTCTGCTTGTCGTGCGCCAATCCGTGCTTTTGCGATAGCAATGCGTGCAGTGTGGCCATTTGACGGGGACAAAAGACGTTCAGAGGCAAAGCCTACTATAGCGTCAGATCCTGGTGTAGCTGAGACTGCCAATGACAGCGTTGGCATCCGGCCTGCCAGTGTTGCTGTGTGTTCTGCCTGCGCGGCCAAAACTGCAGCTTCTGCGCGGCGCAATGTGGGGTTACCTTCAGTACCGCCCGATGGCGCTTTGGGCGCTATCGCTGGCAGGTTCAGGTTCGACATAGGCGGCTGTCCAAACACCTCTGCAAACACTGCCTCCGCCCGTGCCACTTCGGAACGCGCCGCAACCACAGCAACACGATCGTTTGCGAGACGGCTCTGCGCTGTTAGCGCATCCGCGCTAGAACCAAGCCCTGCCCCCGTCCGTTCCTCGATCTGTGCCGTGGTAGTTTCAAGCGCAGCCAAGGACGCATCAGCCACAATCACTAAAGCACGGGCGCGGGCGACCGCGGCCCAAGTCTCCACAGCGGTCAGAGCCGCTTGTGATCCTGCATCAAGCTGACCAGCCACCCCTCCCAAGACACGCGCGTGCGCAGCAGTTTTACGGGAAACACTTGCTCCACCATCATAGATTATCTGCGAAACTGACACAAAAACACTACTTCCGAACCCAGCCTGATTTTTAGGGCGCAGACCTAACGATATCTGTGGTGAAAAAGCACCTGTTTCTGCCAAAAGGCCTGCCTGTGCTTCTCGCAGAGCGGCCGCACCGCGACCTAAGGCCGGACTGGACATGACTGCTGATGCGACAGATCGTCCAAATATTCCATCAGTAAGCAAGGCTGAAACGCGCACTTCACGTTGGGTCACCACTGTTTCCAGGGCGGTTAAATCGGGGGGACTAACACAAGCAGAAAGCAACAAGACGTGCAGGATCGTTGCGAACGAATAAATTAGTCTCATTATGATTTCAGTCCGTTTATATGAAGGGGGCCGCTTTCGACAGCTTGCGCTTCAGCCAAGGCCGACAGAAAATTAGCGCCAGGGGTATTGCTAGGAGCTTTGAATTTCCTTTTGGGACGGGGCGCTGAAGACTTGGCGAGTAGACGTTCTGCTTTTGCCATCCAAGGTAGATGTGACAGAGATACCAAGCTCGCATGTAGGAGGCCGATTGCGCGCGCACGATAAAGGGTGATGATTTCAGTTTCATTCAACGCTCGTGCAACATCGTGGTCGACAACTCTTAAGCGCTCATCCGCTTCGGGATCAAGTGCGGTCAAAAGGCCAAGCTCTACTAAAGTGGTTGTGGCATGCGCGGTGCTTGCAAGGGCTTCGGCGTGGGTCTTCAGCACGGCGGCAATTTCTGTCACCGCTGGCGAAAGAGTAGGCCTAGCTCCCTCGTTTGCATTAAATATACGAAATGGATCTTCGTCCCCTGACACAAAACCGCCATCATTATGCAGTGCCAATGCATGACCTCCCTCAGGGTACTCAAGAATGTCAAAAGGAGATGCTGCTAAACGAGGCGGTAACCAGGACGCCTGCCAGCGCCCGTCTAAACCAACGAATGGTGATGACCCACAAGAATAACGCCGTAAAAGCACTTGCGGCATCGGTCCTTTAGGGCAAGCCGTAAACACAATAGTAAAACTCGCAGCTGCGGCTGCCGTTTCATCGAGCGTTATGGGCACACAGCGCAACCTGCGGGCAAATTCGAAACCCTTAGGCTTGTGCCAAGACCAGCTCTTATGCCGGTCCCAGCTAATGGGCTGAAGCGTTTGTTCCGCCTTTTGTGACACGTTAAAGCATTACATGTGAAGCGACGAGATCAGTAAACGCAACATTCTCAAGGACCATGACCGTATTAGGGTCGAATGTGATCCTCGTATCATGCCCACCCGGACCTTCCGCTGATAGCAAATTTTCAAATGCAGCGAAATCATCTAACTCAAAAGCGCTCACATCGAGCTTATCGCCTTCACTCCCGTTGCCAACACTACCATCA
>JAPKCR010000244.1 GCA_026421135.1 Sulfitobacter sp.
CCGCGAAGGCCATGTGACGCTTTGCATGAACACATAGATTGCCCCCGCAATGACCGCAAACCAGATCAACCCGAGGCGACGCTTGATCTGGACGACCATGCGCAGTTGCCATTTTGCCCATCCCTCATGGCTGCGGACCCACGACTGGATCCAGCTTCCTGACAGATGGTGCATCGCCCATGCGGCAAGGGCCACAGCGATCAGTATTAGGATCTGGTATTGTCTCCAGCCGGGCTGGAGGAGGCTTCCTGCAAGGTTCATGCCCCCCGCAATCAGCGCCTGAATGCTTTCCATAAAATTGGCAAAAGGATCAGGGTTCATGGGCAGACATCTCGCAAACGCAGTAATTGATACATCTCGCGATGTTGGGATAATCAGCCCGATTGAGCAAGCAATGATGCATCCAACCCTTGATCATCCGCGAACTGTGTCCACATTAGCGCGTGAAAGGGCCTTTCAGAATCCTTGCTTGCGGGGCCGAAAGGGTCTAACCAGCGCGATATGACACATGTTTCAGACGACTTGTTCAACATTTGCGACCGCGCCCGCTTGCGCGAACGCTTTTTCGGGGCGACCCACACTGTGCTGGCGCGACTATAACGCCCGCCCGCGCCCCTGTGCGCATCGTCTGAACAACCCAACCACACTTAATATACGGGAGAGGACCACATGTCCCCCAAAACGCTTTATGATAAAATCTGGGATGCCCATGTCGCGCACGAAGCGGACGATGGCACCTGTTTGTTGTACATCGACCGCCATCTGGTGCACGAAGTAACCAGCCCGCAGGCCTTTGACGGTTTGCGCATGACCGGTCGCACTGTGCGCCGCCCCGATCAGACCATTGCGGTGCCTGATCACAATGTGCCAACCACGCTGGACCGAGCCAATGCGGCCACCATGACCGAAGACAGCCGCGTACAGGTCGCTGCCCTTGATACCAACGCCAAAGAATTCGGCCTGCACTACTATCCTGTGTCCGACGTGCGTCAGGGCATCGTGCACATCGTCGGCCCCGAGCAGGGCTGGACCTTGCCGGGTATGACTGTCGTATGCGGCGACAGCCACACTGCGACACATGGTGCGTTCGGGTCTTTGGCCCATGGCATCGGCACGTCCGAGGTTGAACATGTTCTGGCCACGCAGACGCTGATCCAGAAAAAATCTAAAAACATGAAGGTCGAGATCACTGGCAAGCTGCCAACAGGTGTGACCGCCAAAGACATCACCATGACCGTAATTGGTGAAACCGGCACTGCCGGCGGCACCGGCTATGTTATCGAGTATTGTGGCGAAGCGATCCGTGCGTTGAGCATGGAAGGCCGCATGACTGTCTGTAACATGGCCATCGAAGGCGGCGCACGCGCTGGCCTGATCGCACCGGACGAAAAGACATTCGAATACTGCATGGGCCGCCCTCACGCACCGAAAGGCGCACAATGGGACGCAGCACTGGCTTGGTGGAAAACATTGTACTCCGATGACGATGCGCATTGGGACAAGGTCATCACGATCAAAGCCGAAGACATCGCGCCAGCGGTTACTTGGGGCACATCCCCCGAAGACGTGCTGCCAATCACAGCAAAGGTTCCCGCTGCCTCTGATTTCAAAGGTGGCAAAGTCGAAGCCGCGAAACGGTCCATTGAGTACATGGGTCTGACCGAAGGCATGGCACTGACCGACATTGAAATCGATACCGTCTTTATCGGGTCGTGCACCAATGGACGGATCGAGGATTTGCGCGCTGCAGCCGCGATCCTGAAAGGCAAGAAAATCAAGGACGGAATGCGGGCGATGATCGTTCCGGGGTCCGGCCTTGTGCGCGCGCAGGCCGAGGAAGAGGGCCTTGCCGATATCTTCATCGAAGCGGGGTTTGAATGGCGTCTAGCTG
This sequence comes from Sulfitobacter sp., assembly GCA_026421135.1. Taxonomy (GTDB): domain Bacteria; phylum Pseudomonadota; class Alphaproteobacteria; order Rhodobacterales; family Rhodobacteraceae; genus Sulfitobacter. The sequence goes on from JAPKCR010000244.1 coordinate 1,892, forward strand.
GGTGTTCCATGTGTCTGGCGATGAACCCTGACCAGTTGGCACCGGGCGAACGCTGTGCTGCGACGTCGAACCGTAACTTTGAGGGCCGCCAGGGCCGGGGCGGACGCACCCACCTGATGTCACCCGCAATGGCTGCGGCTGCGGCGATTACCGGCAAACTGACCGATGTACGCGAGATGATGTAAGTTATTGGCAGGGGCTTTGGCCCTTGCCAGACACAAGGACACAGCATGCACAGACGCAGTTTTCTATCCATGATCGGCGCGGTCAGTTTGACGCCCATGTTGCCTGCCATCGGTGCATCCGCACCGGCAGCGGCGATGGCGGGCGGCTATAACCGTTACCAGTATGGGCTGGCCGTATTCCACGCCCGCACACGCATTGGATTGAACGCGACTGATCTGATTGCCAAGCTTAGGGTCAACCCGGTGCAGGCACATGCGATGATGGGGGAAATGTCAGCCTCCGGTATCTTGACCCGCAGCGTTTCCGGCGCGGTTAGTGTGTCCTCAAATCGCATCACATCCAAACCATATGTGCGTAAAGCGCTTCGTCAGATTATTGACGGCGTGTGTGACGCACCCGATGAACAGACCGCAGAAACACAGCCTGACGGTTCACAAACTGGAGTTCATTCATGAACAAGTTTACCACCCTCAGCGGCATTGCCGCCCCCCTGCCCTTGATCAACATCGACACTGATATGATCATTCCAAAGCAGTTCTTGAAAACCATCAAACGGTCCGGCCTCGGCGTGAACTTGTTTGACGAAATGCGCTATGACGACGACCGCAACGAAATCCCCGATTTTGTCTTGAACAAGCCACAGTATCGCGATGCGCAGATTCTAGTCGCGGGCGATAACTTTGGCTGCGGATCGTCTCGCGAACACGCCCCGTGGGCGATAGCCGATTTCGGGATCACCTGTGTGATCGCTCCCAGCTATGCCGATATCTTCTATAGCAACTGCTTCAAGAACGGCATCCTGCCGATTGCCCTCCCTCAAGAGCAGGTCGACGTTCTGATGAAGGATGCTGAAAAAGGGGCAAATGCCCGGATCGAGATCGACCTTGAAGCGCAGACCGTTACCAGCTCGGATGGCGAGGTTTTCACGTTCGAAGTTGATAGCTTTAAGAAGCACTGCCTGATGAACGGTCTGGATGACATCGGTTTGACGATGGAAAAAGCGGCATCGATCGACAGCTTCGAAGCGGCCGCATCCCAGGCACGTCCTTGGGTCTAGCCCTGATTCTACCCTTGGGTGTCAAAATTTAACTTTTGTAGTGGGCCCTACTCAGTGGCCCACTACATCTGGTGTTTTGCCTTATTTTTGACCCACCAATGATGCAAGAACGCACCACCCGCTTCTTCAAAATGCCTAATAACTTAAGTCTTATTAACGAACGGACTTGAGAACTAAGGCGAAAGAAGGCACAAATTGGGCAAGAATGAGGCAGGCCTTCGTTATCAGAAGGCAACAAGTTGGAACAAGCACGCGGCATTGAATCGTGGCTGGCCAGTCTTGGAAGGGTAGTTTAGTGATTGCACGTATATCAGGCGCGGGAGCGCGTGGCATCCTTGTGGCTTTGTTAGTCGCCACACCAGCCTTAATGCTGCCGAATGTCATAACCGATTCAAGCCAGATCACCATGTTGGTGGCATTACTGGCGTATTTCCTTACCTTTGTCGAATACAACTCCAACTATCCCAGCATCGTAGAATTTCGGGACGCCCCGCCGTTTAATCGGCTGCGGTTTGCGTCATTGTTTGCGACCGTGCTGGTGCTGACGATGATCTTGCAGGACAAAACAGATCCTTCAGCGATTTCACATGCATTGACGTCCATCGGTACGATCACTGGCAACGCGATGGATTTTCCATTTTCGCCGGTTCGCATGATCGTCTTGATGTTGCCCGAGAATTCGGATTTCGCGCTGGTCAATTCTGTCCGGATTTCAGCAGGCATGGCCTACCTTATCTCGCTAGTTTCGATGGCAGCGTTTCTAATACTGGTGCGCGTCATGAACTGGCCCGCGCGCAAGGGTGCGTTTAACGTGTGGGTTAACCTGCCTTTATTTGACCCGACCGCCGGTGGTGATGTAATACACCGCCTTCAGCGAGACGCGCGGATTAATATTGTTCTGGGTTTTCTATTACCCTTCTTGATCCCTGCGGTGGTCAAAGCAGCCGCCGATCTGATAGACCCGATCACATTGCAGAACCCGCAAACTCAAATTTGGACAGTCGCCGCATGGGCATTCCTTCCTGCCAGTATCATTATGCGCGGCATTGCCATGGGCAAGATCGCGGAAATGATAGGGGAAAAGCGCCGCCGTGCCTATGCAGCGGACGCGGATGCCGACGACCAAGGTATGCAGCCAGCCTGATCGCGGGGCTATTGATCCTACCCGCAGCATTGTGGGCAGAACCACTTCGCATCGCAACCTACAACACCGAACTTTCGCGCGATGGGCCCGGCCTTTTGCTGCGCGACATTCTGAAAGGCGATGATCCGCAGATCACCGCAGTCGTGCGGATGATTGTTCAGGTGTCCCCCGATGTGCTGGTAATTCAGGGGTTTGATTACGACCTTGAAGGTGCTGCGCTAGCCGCGTTTGCCGACCTAATCGCAGTTGATGGTACGGACTATGCCACACGCTTTGCACTGCCCCCCAATGCGGGCCTGCAAACAACGTTGGATATGGATGGCGACGGCAAAACCGGCGGGCCGCGCGATGCGCAGGGCTATGGGCGATTTTTCGGCGATGGCGCGATGGCGATCCTGACGAGGTATCCTGTCGTAGAAGATCAGGTTCAGGATTATTCCGCCCTCTTGTGGCGCGATCTACCTGCAGCGTCTTTGCCCGAGACAAAGGACGGGCCGTTTCCGTCCGAAGCCGCGCTGGAAATTCAACGGTTATCGTCGCACGGGCATTGGGTCGTGCCCATCGAAACGCCGACGCTTGGTACTGTCACACTGATGACATCCCACGCAACGCCGCCCGTGTTTGATGGCCCAGA
>JAPKCR010000245.1 GCA_026421135.1 Sulfitobacter sp.
GCGATGCTTGCAGGTTTGGGGAGAGACTGGATGCGGTACCCCTTCTTGCGGGGCAGCCAAAGCGGCGGCAAGGTCCTTGCGACTGCACCGGCACGGATAGGTCAGACCCTGCGCAACCAACTGCTCAACACTATGGTTATACGTGTCAAAATGATCTGACTGCATCAATGGGGGCGCGTCCCATGTGATGCCAAGCCACGTCAAATCGTCGATCACTTGCTGGGTATATTCAGGCTTTGATCGCTCCAGATCGGTGTCTTCGAACCGCAACAAAAACTGTCCACCCGCCGCACGGGCCATGTCATGGGCCACGAGCGCAGAATAGGCATGCCCCAGATGCAGCGGCCCCGTGGGGGACGGCGCAAATCGGGTGACAAAACTCACGCGGGGACGGACGCGCCGCTCAGCCACGCTTGCCAGTCTTCCTTGGCGCGGTCGGTATAGGCTTTGTAGCGGTCCTTACGGCCACGGCGGCCTGACTTTAGCCCCTCAACCGGGGGAAATAACCCGAAATTCACGTTCATTGGCTGAAACGTCTTGGCCTCGGCCCCGCCCGTGATGTGGGTAATCAATGCGCCCGTCGCCGTGGTTGGCGGTGGCGGTGTGGCAGCTTCGCCCCTGATTTCGGCCACGGCCAGGCGACCTGCTAGCAGACCCATGGCCGCGCTCTCAACATACCCTTCAACGCCGGTAATCTGGCCCGCAAACCGGATGTTGGGCTGGCTGCGCAGGCGCATCTGATCGTCCAGCAATGTCGGAGAGTTGAGGAACGTATTGCGATGAATGCCGCCAAGCCGCGCAAACGAAGCGTTCTCAAGGCCGGGAATCATTCGCAACACCTCAGTCTGGGCACCATATTTCATCTTGGTCTGGAACCCGACGATATTATAAAGCGTGCCCAACTTGTTGTCGCGGCGCAGCTGCACCACAGCATAGGGCTTGTTTTCGGGGTCATTTGCGTTGGTCAGACCGACAGGTTTCATCGGACCAAACCGCAATGTTTCGCGCCCGCGTTCGGCCATTACCTCGATCGGCAGGCAGCCATCGAAATATCCAGCGGTTTCGCCTTCTTTGAATTCGGTCTTATCCGCAGCCAGCAGGGCATCGATGAACGCTTCATAAGTGGCTTTATCCATCGGGCAATTCAGATAGGCCGTCCGCTCTTCTTCGGTCTCGCCCTTGTCATAGCGCGATTGCATCCACGCTTTGCTCATGTCGATGCTCTCGTGGTAAATGATCGGCGCGATGGCGTCGAAGAATGCAAGCGCTTCGGCTCCAGTCTCGGCCGCAATAGCCTGCGCCAAGTTGCCTGATGTCAGCGGTCCTGTGGCAATAATCCAGTGGCCGTCGCGGGGCAGCTCGGTAATTTCGCCATACTCAACTGTGATATTGGGGTGGGCCATCAGGGCGTCAGTAACCGACTGCGCAAAAGGATCACGGTCCACCGCCAAGGCACCACCAGCGGGCAAGCGGTGCTTTTGCGCGACCGCCATGATCAGTCCATCGGCCGCGCGCATTTCCCAATGCAGCAGGCCAACGGCATTTTGCTCACTATCGTCCGATCGGAACGAATTCGAGCAAACCATTTCGCCCAACAAACCCGTCTGATGCGCAAATGTGCCGATTTTCGGGCGCATTTCATGCAGAACGACCTGAATGCCGGCGTTTGCGGCCTGCCAAGCGGCCTCTGATCCGGCCATTCCGCCGCCGATGATATGAAGTGTTTGTGTCATACCAGCGATGTAGGGCAGGGGCCGTGCCTATGCAACACAAACGGCGCGAAAACCCTGCGGCATACGGTTCTGGGGATATCTGGGGGAGTGTGTGATTTTTGGGGTCGCCGCTGCGGGAATAGTCAGCCAGTGAGAGACTGGCTTGGAGGGACCTTCCGCCGGCGGCGACCCAAAATCATCAAGGCATTTGCCTTGTCTTATTAATGCCCCAATTATGCCTGAATTGGAAGAAGTATATTTTGAACAATCAAAGTTAATTTGGAAACAATCGGTGGAATCACTGTTGCCAGGTCGGATCCCGTTTTTCCAGAAAGGCGCTTATGCCTTCCTCGGTGTCGCGGTGCAGCATATTTTCAACCATCACATTCCCCGTATAGGCATAGGCCTGATCGACGGGCATTTGCAGCTGGTTATAGAACGCTTGTTTACCGATCTTGACCGCCACGCCTAACTTTGCGGCAATCTGGTCAGACAGCGCCCGCGTCTCATTTGCCAGATCGTGCTCTGCGACCACACGGTTGACCAGCCCCAACTCCCGCGCGCGGGACGCATCAATGAAATCGCCGGTCGTCAGCATCTCAAACGCGTGCTTGCGGGGTATGTTGCGGCTAAGTGCGACCATCGGCGTTGAGCAAAACAGCCCGATATTGACCCCATTCACCCCGAAACGAGTGCCTTCGGCGGCAACGGCCATGTCGCAGGTCGCAACCAATTGGCACCCGGCAGCCGTGGCAATCCCGTGAACCTGTGCGATCACCGGCTGCGGCATTGATTGAATTCGCGCCATAACGCGGCTGCACCTTTCGAACAGGTCCTTAAACCCCGCAGCACCGCCGTCTTTGGCCTGCCGCAATGCGGTCATCTGCTTAAGGTCATGGCCTGCGCAAAACGCCTTGCCACGACCGGCAAGGGTAACGACGCGCACCGATTGGGTTTCAGCAATCTCGTCCAATGTAGATTGCAAAGTGGCCAGCATCTCGTCCGAGAGGGCATTCAGCCGCTCGGGCGCATTCATGGTTAACCGAACTACCGCACCGTCACTTTCGACTTCTAGGATTGTCATCTTGCCCTCCTGTTCAATTTGCCAGAGCGTACCCGCGACATAAGAAGGAAAACAAGTATGCCGATTATGATGGATGCCGAAGCGTTGGCCGTGTTCATGAAAGATGTGTTCAAGCAAGTCGCAGATGATTTCGGGATCGACCATGTAAGCGAGACGGATCTGACGACGCGGCTGTTGGTTGATAACCGCCATTTGCGCCCCGGTGGGACAGTGTCCGGGCCGTCGATCTTTGCGCTGGCCGATGTCAGCGCCTATCTGATGACCTTGGCGCGGATCGGGCCAAAGGCCCTGGCTGTCACAACAAACTGTTCGATTGATTTTATGCGCAAGCCCGAGGCCGGCGTCGACCTGATCGCAAAAACGCGCCTGTTGAAGCTGGGCAAGTTGCTATCAGTCTGTGACGTATTGGTATATTCGGAAGGGAAGGAACAGCCGGTCGCAAGGGCGTCTCTGACCTATGCAATTCCGCCTAAATAAATGTACAAATTTTGAATTGGTACAATCTAAAAAATGGGCCGGTACAAACCGGCCCAAGTGAAGAGGTCTGATCGACGTCACAGGGACGTTACGCCTTCCAGAACACCCGAATAGACTCATCATGGGCCTGTTGGGATGTCAGTCCTACATCGTCCAGTTGCCACGGCTCTAGCTGAGAAAGTGCCTGGCGGGTCCGGCGACGTGTCGTCATCTTCGTAACACAAACCGCAAACTTTACTGCAATAACAGCCAGAACAGGCGTTCCGCGCTGGTTCAAGATGGCCACTGATTCAGTGGAAAGGGTAAGGGTCTGTGTCATGAGAATCTCCTTAATATCTATATTGTATTGACACAATTTTGAATGTACCGTACGAAAATGGTACAAAATGACATACGACTTGAAAAGGGAAACATTGTAATGGGTACAATTTGGCAGCCATCACTGGATCACGGGCAGGGGCCCAAGTACAAGGCTGTCATTGCAACCATTCGAAACGGCATTGAAACTGGCGCTCTGAAAAAGGGCGATAAACTGCCCCCCGTGCGCGATCTGGCATGGACCTTGCAGATCACCCCCGGCACGGTAGCACGCGCCTACACGATGTTGACCGAAAGCGGCACATTGTCGGCAGAGGTCGGACGCGGCACCTTTGTAGCGTCAAGATTACCTGCGGCCGAGCCTGAAGGCCCGATCGAAATTGATGTGATCGCCCACCAAACGCAAGAGCTTGATGATCATTTCAACGTCAACATGTTTTCCCCGCATTTACCTTCTGCAGGGCAGGCCAGCCTGATCCGGAAATTGCTGGTCGAAGTTGCCCAAGATCCGCCGTCAGGCATGATGCATTATCCAAGCCGCATCGGTGCCCAACCTGCCCGCGAAGCCGTGGTGCGTTGGCTGACCGGCACGCCCCTGGGCGCATTTGATCAAAGCGATGTCGTGCTGTCTCACGGTGGGCAAAATGCGCTGATGCTTGTGTTTCAGGCGATCTTGCAAGGCCGACGACCCGCGATCTTGATCGAGGAGTTGGCCTATCCCGGCTTTCGTCGTGCCGCAGAACTGTTGCGGGCGGATGTGATCCCCATTGCCATGGATGCTGATGGTGTCATCCCCGAAGCACTGGAAGAAGCCGCCCGCAACCATGATGCGCAGATTTTTTGCACCTCGCCCGAAGTGCACAACCCGACAGGCGCCTTTACGCCAGTCGCACGCCGCGAAGAATTGGTGCGGGTGGCGCGCAAATACGACATGCAGATCGTCGAGGACGATTGTTACCGCATGCGCGTAGAACGCGCGCCGACCTATCGCTTGCTGGCCCCGGAACGCGGTTGGTACATCTCGTCGCTCGCGAAAATCCTGACCCCTGCCTTGCGGATCGGTTTTGCCATCGCCCCCGAAGGGCGCACGCCGGATCTGCGACGCGTGGCAGAATACAATTGCTTTGGTCTGGCGACGCCGTTGATTGATCTCTGCGCAAAACTGTTGACCCATCCCGATATTGATACGATGGCCGAAAACACCCGCCAAGGGTTCAACGTCTATGTACAAAGTGCGGTAAATATACTGGGCGGCTATGATGTGACATGGCGCGCCAATGTGCCTTATCTTTGGCTGCGCTTGCC
>JAPKCR010000246.1 GCA_026421135.1 Sulfitobacter sp.
CCTACCTGTTCGGAGCCGGAATCCGGCACAACATGCGCAGGATCGAAGTTGGCGAGACGCTGCCCGTCGGGCTGGAAGCGGCCTCGTCATGGGCGCTCAGCTTTGCCTATATCGTGTCGGTTGCCTACTACCTGAACCTTTTCGGTGCTTTTGGCGTCAGTTTGACCGCATTTGATAGCGATCTTGGGGCCAGACTGCTGACCAGCGCAGTCTACCTCGTGATCCTATCCGTCGGCTGGACGCGGGGTTTCGCCTCGCTTGAGCGGATGGAGTATATCAGCGTCACGATCAAACTGGCGGTAATCGCGGGGCTGCTGGTGGCTCTGTCCGCGTTCTTCTGGGGTAAGACGAATGCGGGTGCGCTGGTCGTGCTTCCGATAGAGCTATCCGGCTGGGCGGCGATCACCTTGGGCTTTGGCCTTATCGTCACGGTACAAGGGTTTGAGACCTCGCGGTATCTGGGGGAAAGCTATGATACAGGCACGCGTGTGAAGTCGATGAAATGGGCACAATGGTTGTCTGCGGCAATCTACATGATCTACATCGCGCTATTGGCTTATGTGTTTCACCCCCAAGACCTCTATTTCAGCGAAACAGCCATTGTCGACATGATGGGGGCAGTCGCCCCGATCTTGCCTGTGCTGCTGGTCGTTGCAGCCTTGGCCGCGCAATTTAGTGCAGCGGTGGCTGATACCAGCGGGTCCGGTGGGTTGATGTCTGAACTATCAGCAAAACAGATTACCCCGCGCATGGGTTATTTGCTGCTGACAGTTATTGGCTTGGTGCTGACATGGGGTGCAGATGTGTTCCAGATCATCAGCTATGCCTCGCGGGCCTTTGCGGTCTACTATGCGTTGCAGGCAGCTATCGCTGCGATTAGCGCGGGCAGGCAGGGCGCGGGCCCACGCAGCATCGGGTTTGGCGTTTTGGCAGCATTGGGTTTTGCCATCGCGGTGTTTGGCCACGCCATCGAAGCCTAGCAACGCCGCGTTTTGGCATAGCGGGCGATTTTCCGCAGCACAGCCCCTTGCCCTTGGCCGCGCCTCGGCCTAACGCTGGGGGCATGAAAATACTCTTTCTTGGCGATGTCATGGGCCGTTCTGGCCGCCGTGCAATCAGTGAAAATCTGCCCCGTCTGCGCAAGGACTGGAAGCTGGATTTTGTCGTGGTCAACGGTGAAAACGCAACTTCCGGCATGGGGCTATCTGGCCTGCACGCCAAGACCCTGCTTGAGGCCGGTGCAGATTGTCTGACCCTTGGCGATCACGCCTTCGATCAAAAAGACATGCTTAGCTTTATCGAACAAGAACAGCGCATCATCCGGCCGCTTAATTTCTCGAAGAACGCGCCGGGCCGGGGCGGGCGTCTATTTACGGCGCAGAACGGCCGCAAGGTGCTGGTTGTACAGGCCCTTGGTCAGGTGTTTATGAAGCGCCCCTATGATGATCCGTTTTCCGCGCTGGAACCGGTGCTGAAAACGCATCCGTTGGGTGGTTTGGCATCGGCGATTATCGTCGATATGCATTGCGAGGCAACGTCCGAGAAGATGGCAATGGGCCATTGGTGCGACGGGCGTGCGAGCCTGGTCGTGGGAACCCATACCCACGTGCCCACATCCGATGCGATGATCCTGCCCGGCGGGACGGCCTATCTGACCGACGCAGGTATGTGTGGCGATTATCATTCCGTCATCGGGATGGAAAAAACCGAACCCCTGCGCCGCTTTATTACCGGCATGCCAAAAGACCGCTTTACCCCTGCCAACGACGAGGCGACACTGTCCGGCGTCTATATCGAAACTGATGATCGCACCGGCAAAGCGACCCGGATCGTGCCCGTGCGCCAAGGCGGGAAGCTGCAGCAAAGCGCCCCATGACACGCGCCCAGATAGCCCTGTATACCGCGTTTCTGGCGGTGCTCGGGGCGGGTTGGGGATTTACTCAACCATTGACCAAGATCGCGGTCAGCACTGGATATCAGCATTTCGGGCTGGTGTTCTGGCAGATGGTAATCGGCGCGGTGTTCATGACGGTGATCAACGCCGTGCGGCGCAAAAGCCTGCCTTTTGGTCTGCGCTATCTGCGGCTCTATCTCATTCTGGCGATGATTGGCACCGTGTTGCCGAACTCCGCATCCTATCAAGCTGCGGTCTGGTTGCCCTCGGGGGTGCTGTCGCTGTTGCTCAGCCTCGTGCCGATGTTCGCCTTTCCGGTCGCGTTGTTGATGGGGCTGGACCAATTCAGCTATCGCCGCCTTGGCGGGTTGGCTTGCGGGCTTGCGGGCGTGCTGCTGCTGGTGGCACCGGGTTCTGATATATCGATGAACCTGCCGATCTTCTGGATCCTGATTGGCCTGATTGCGGGCCTTTGTTATGCGTTCGAGGGCAACTTCATCGCCAAATGGGGTACCCTTGATCTGGATGCGTTTCAGGTGCTTCAAGGCGCGTCGCTGATTGGCGCGGTGTTGCTGTTACCTGTAACCCTGATGACCGGCCAGTTTATCGATCCGACCCCGCCATGGGACACGCCTCAATGGGCGCTAATCGTGTCATCGCTGGTGCATGTGGTCGTCTATGCCGGTTACATGTGGCTCGTTGGTCGCGCAGGGTCTGTATTCGCCGTGCAGGTCAGTTATCTGGTGACGGGTTTCGGGCTGATCTGGGCCAAGATTATCCTGTCCGAAACCTATGCGCCGACGCTGTGGATCGCCCTTGCTATGATGTTTGCCGGGCTTTATCTGGTGCAGCCAAGGCCCAAAGCGGTGCTTGCCCAAGCGGCTGCAATCGGCGACACTGATCTCTGATTTATATTCCTCGGATAGGCTGGATATACCCCGAATGGATCTTCTCAACCTGTCGCAAGGCACCTCAGCGATCCTCGCGCTGACGATTGTTGTGATCATGTTCATCATGTTCCTGCGCGAGTCCCTTCCGACCGAGGTGGTTGCACTGTCGGGTGCCGCTGTCATGCTAGCACTTGGCATCTTGCCGTATGATGACGCGCAAGCGGTGCTGCAAAACTCGGCCCCGTGGACGATTGCGGCGATGTTTATCGTAATGGGCGCGCTTGTACGCACAGGCGCGCTGGACGTATTGACGCGACTGGCTGAACGCTATGCGAAAACCCATCCGAAAACAGCTGTGGTGGGGGTCATTATTGCGGTCATGGCGGCCTCGGCGATTATGAACAACACGCCTGTTGTGGTCGTAATGATCCCGGTTGTGGTGCAGCTTAGCCAAACGTTGGGCACCAAAGCGTCAAAGCTGCTGATCCCGCTCAGCTATGCCGCGATCATGGGCGGATCGCTGACGCTGATCGGGACATCGACCAACCTGCTGGTGGATGGTGTGGCCCGCAGTCAGGGCCTCGAACCCTTTGGTATTTTCGAAATCCTTCCGATCGGACTTGTGGTCTGCGCGTGGGGCCTGATCTACATGGCGATCTTTGCGCCCAAACTTTTGCCTGCGCGCGATAGCATGGCGAACATGTTGTCGGACCGATCAAAGATGAAGTTCTTCACTGAGGCCGTGATCCCTCCTGAATCCAACCTTGTGGGGCGCGATGTTCTGGACGTTCAATTGTTCAAACGCGAAGGTGTGCGCCTTATCGATGTGGTGCGCGGCGACCAGTCATTGCGCCGCGACCTTGCCGCGGTTCAGCTTCATGTCGGCGACCGTGTGGTCTTGCGCACTCAGATGACAGAACTGCTTAGCCTGCAGGCCAACAAAGAACTCAAACGCGTTGATCAGGTATCGGCCGTTGAAACGTCGACGGTCGAAGTGCTGATTACACCGGGCTGCAAAATGGTGGGCCGTTCACTGGGTGCGCTACGCCTGCGCCGTCGTTACGGTGTCTATCCGCTGGCCGTGCACCGCCGGAACCAGAACATCGGACGCCAATTGGACGATCTGATCGTTAAAGTCGGCGATACGCTTTTGCTAGAAGGGGCAATGGCCGACATCCAACGCCTTGCCTCCGACATGGACATGGTCGATGTGTCGCAACCTTCTGCGCGGGCCTTCCGCCGAGGGCACGCGCCCATCGCGATTGCCGCCCTCGCAGGTATCGTCATCCTTGCGGCCCTCAATGTGGCCCCCATTTTGCTGCTGGCAGTCCTCGCCATCGCGCTTGTGCTGGTCACCGGTTGCATCGATGCAGACGAGGCATTTACCTTCATCGACGGCCGCCTGCTCGCGTTGATCTTTTCGATGCTTGCCATCGGGGCGGGGTTACAGAACTCAGGCGCAATTAACCTGATTGTCGACAATATCTCACCATTCCTTAGCACGCTGTCACCATTCTATGTTATCCTCTCGGTGTTCCTGCTGACCACCACTCTGACCGAGATTGTTTCGAACAATGCCGTCGCGGTCATCATGACCCCGATCGCCATCAGCCTCGGCACGGCCCTTGGTATGGACCCGCGCCCGTTGGTTGTCGCGGTGATGATTGCGGCCTCTTGCGCCTTTGCGACGCCCATAGGCTATCAAACCAATACCCTGGTTTACGGCCCCGGCGGCTATCGCTTTACTGATTTCATGCGCATCGGCATTCCGCTGAATTTATCAATGTCCTTGCTGGTCTCTGCCATCATCCCACTTATTTGGTAAGACGTGGCCTCTGCGTTGCGCTGTGTGTGAGGTGCAGCCCCACACACAGCACATAGGCCCATCCGTTTACAACGGCCAGAACACCAAAATCGCCGGAATGGACACTGCGACCACGATGATCTCGAGCGGCAGACCCATGCGCCAATAATCTCCAAAGGAATAGCCGCCTGGCCCTAGAATCAAGGTGTTATTCTTATGACCGATCGGGGTTAGGAATGCGCTGGATGCTGCCACCGCGACGGCCATCAAAAAC
>JAPKCR010000247.1 GCA_026421135.1 Sulfitobacter sp.
TGGATTTAATACCCATGCGATTTGCCCCACCCTCATTGAGGTGAATTAACTAACTGTAATTAAATGACTGTATACAAAACAGGCAAACTTGCCGATACCTCTGCCATTTTCACGTTGAATAAATCAAACAGTTGATTTTCTCGATCCGGCCGGGTGGTTTATGATCTGTTCGTGAATTTTCAAGTTTTTATGTTATAGGCTAAGTTAGCGCCGAATATTGCCCATAATCTACCCATCCGCAGGAGCACGAATGAAAAGAATCTCTTCCCTCGCCCGCTTTGGCACGTTCGCGGGGGTGTTGTTTCTAGCCCTGCTTTCGCTGGTTTTTTTGATCGCTTGGTCAAGTTGGTTCATCGTGCCGCTGGTGTTTTTTGGCGTATTATCCGCAATGGGTTGTTATGACGTTATCCAGGAAAAACACTCGATTTTGCGCAACTATCCTGTGCTGGGCCACATGCGTTTCTTCTTTGAAGGTATTCGCCCCGAGATCCGGCAATACCTTATCGAATCCGATCAGGACGAAGAGCCCTTTAGCCGTGACGACAGGTCGTTGGTCTATCAGCGGGCCAAAGGTGAGGAAGACGCGCGGCCCTTTGGTACCCGCATGCGTGTATACGATGCGGGATACTCTTGGGTTACTCATTCCGTACAGCCCGTCCACATTGCGGACACCGATTTTCGCGTGTGCATTGGCAACAAGAAATGCAAACAGCCCTATGAATCGTCCATTTATAATATCTCGGCTATGAGCTTTGGGTCGCTTTCTGCCAACGCTATCAGCGCCTTGAATATCGGTGCGAAACTGGGTGGCTTTGCCCATGATACCGGCGAAGGCGGGGTAAGCCGATATCATCGAGAAGGCGGTGGGGATCTGATCTATGAAGTTGGGTCTGGCTATTTCGGTTGCCGGACACCGGACGGAGAGTTTGACCCTGAAAAGTTCAAAGAGCAGGCCAGCAGCGATCAGATCAAAATGATCGAGTTGAAGCTGAGCCAAGGCGCAAAACCGGGCCATGGTGGCATGTTACCTGCCTCAAAAATCAGCGCAGAAATTGCAGAAGCGCGTGGGATACCTATGGGTCAGGATTGCGTATCGCCCGCAGCCCACTCTGCCTTTACCACCCCTATCGAAATGATGAATTTCCTGGGCCAGCTGCGAGATTTGTCGGGCGGCAAGCCGGTGGGGTTCAAGCTTTGTATCGGTCACCAGCGTGAGTTTATGTGCATGGTCAAAGCGATGCTTGAAACAGATATTGTACCTGACTTTATCGTAGTCGACGGCACCGAAGGAGGCACTGGTGCGGCCCCGCTTGAATTTGCGAACCATGTCGGCATGCCGATGGTTGAGGGTCTCACTTTCGTGCACAACACGCTTCGGGGTGCCGGCATTCGCGATCAGGTTAAGCTGGGCGCAGCGGGCAAGGTCGTATCGGCATTTGATATTGCGCAGGCCTTGGCGTTGGGGGCTGATTGGTGCAATTCAGCGCGGGGTTTCATGTTTGCGATTGGCTGTATTCAGGCCCAAGCGTGTCATACGAACCACTGCCCCGTTGGCGTTGCAACCCAAGACCCAATTCGCCAGCGCGCGCTGGATGTTGGACACAAAAGCGAACGCGTCGCCCGTTTTCACCGCAATACCCTGAAAGCGTTGGGTGAAATGACAGGCGCTGCTGGCCTCGATCACCCAAGTGAGTTCCTGCCACGCCACATGATGCTGCGCCAAGGCGACAAAAGTATGGTGCAGGGTGATCAGGTCTATGGATACCTTCCCGAGGGGTATCTGCTCGACGTTAAAGCGCCTGATTACAAGGGGAACAAGACCCGCTGGAGCCGTGCGCAGGCAACTAGTTTTGTGCCTTTTGATTGATGCACCTGACGGCATTCTTCGAAATTCGGCCTCGTTTTTCTTAGAAAGAAAGCGTTCCAAAACGTAAAAGGCGCGCCGGGAACCCAGCGCGCCTTTTTCAATTTATTAGACCTAGATTAATCAGCCATTGCAGCCTGAACAGAAGCTTCGAAAATGGCCAGGCCTTCTTCGATAATCTCGTCCGATGCAGTAAGCGGGACCATCACGCGGATCGCGTTTCCATGCATGCCACAGCTTAGCAGCAGGAGACCGCGCTTCATCGCATGAGCGATGACCCGTTTAGTTAAGTCACTATCTGGCTTGGCTGTGTCAAAGTCGGTCACGAATTCGACCGCGATCATCGCACCCAATCCACGGATATCCCACATGCGGAACGGCGCCGAGCGTGCCCCAATTTCAGCGAAGCGCGCCTTGAGGTGTTCACCCATCGACGTGGAGCGTGCCAGCAGGCCTTCTTCCTCGATCGCAGCAATAGCAGCCAAGGAAGCGGCGCAAGCAACAGGGTTACCACCATAGGTGCCACCCAAGCCGCCTGGTGCCATTGCATCCATCACATCGGCACGGCCAATCACGCCAGCCAACGGGTAACCGCCCGCCATCGACTTTGCGACGGTGATCAGGTCTGGAACAACGCCGGAATGTTCGATTGCGAACCACGTACCTGTGCGGCCAAAACCGGCTTGCACTTCGTCAGCGATAAGCAAGATGCCATGTTCGTCGCAGATTTCGCGCAGTTGACGCATCATATCGAACGGAACAGGAGTATAGCCGCCCTCGCCCAAGACAGGCTCGATTATGATGGCTGCGACGCGTTCTGGCTGCGCATCTGTCAGGAACAGGTTCTTCAAGCCGGTAATTGCATCCTGCACGGTGATGCCATCACGCTGCGATGGGAATGGTGCCCGGAAGATATCGGACGGGAACGGACCCACGTCTTTTTTATAGGGCGACACTTTGCCGGTCATGCCCAATGTGAGCAGCGTACGGCCATGATATCCGCCGGTAAAGGCGATCACACCGGGACGACCCGTCGCGGCGCGTGCGATTTTCACAGCATTTTCGACGGCTTCGGCACCTGTCGTGACCAGCAGCGTCTTTTTCGGCATATCACCGGGTGCAAGAGCGTTCAGCTTCTCTGCCAGTTCGATATAAGGGCCATAGGGCACAACCTGAAAGCTGGTGTGGGTGTATTGATCTTCTTGCGCCTTTGCGGCCGCGATCACCTTTGGGTGACGGTGACCTGTGTTCAGCACGCCAATGCCGCCAACGAAATCGATATAGCGGTTGCCATCAACATCCCACAGTTCGGCGTTCTCGGCATACTTTGCATAGATCGTCGCCGCCGAGGCCACACCACGCGGCACAGCCAGCTCCCGGCGGGCCATCAGTTGTGCGTTAGTGGCAAACTCTACGCTTTCTTTTAGCATATCGGGAACCACCGTGCTTTTGGTCGATTTCTTGGCAGCGCCTTTGCGGGACTGTTTTCTGACAGTGCTGGACATATACAAATCCTTTTGATGAAACGCAGGTGTTGCGTTTAAAATCCTCTTATTGCGTTTAATTTAATTGTCAATGAAGTTTCAGTTTAGCAGACACCAAACGGTACGGCTGCACCAAATTTCGCCTGTGATCGCACGCAGATACAGGCTAGAGATCAAAAAAGAAAAATTCAGGGGCCAGATGTGGACATAGGTCAGAGGCTAAGAACGATTCGGGAAGAACGGGGGCTTTCACAGCGGGAGCTTGCCAATTTGGCTGGGCTTACGAACGGCACAATCTCTTTAATCGAAAAGAACAAGACCAGCCCATCTGTCGCCTCACTCAAAAGCTTGTTGGATGCGATCCCGATCAGCATGGCTGAATTCTTTGCGACCTTAGAGAGTCAAGAATCCCCAAAGGTCTTTTATCGTAAGCACGAATTTGTAGAGGTTTCCCCGTCCAGCGAGCGCCATGTCTCGCTCCGCCAGCTAGGCAATGCCGGTCAGCACACTCTGCAAGTTTTGCATGAAACCTATCAGCCCGGCGCTGATACCGGCCCAGAGTGGATAGTCCACGAGGGGGAGGAAGCGGGCGTTGTGATTTCAGGTGAAGTCGAGGTAACCGTCGATGGATCAATTGAAGTGCTAGGGCCGGGTGACGGGTATCTTTTCGACAGTCGCTTGCCCCATCGTTTCAGGAACATTGGCGGCACTGTTTGCGTGGTAGTAAGCGCGTGCACGCCGCCTAGCTTCTGACAACAGTCAAAAGGCGCAATTAGGTGCCGGTTAGATTGTCATGATCATCATCGTTTGGCCTAAAAGACGACCAGCTGTTTTTGTTTCGGTCGCCGCGTCTGCGGGTCGTCAATGTTATAATTGCAAGGGCAGCCAGCGTAAGGATCAAGAATGATCCAATGAACAAGTCGAGTGTCACAGCTACCTCCTTTCACATATCGTCGTTTAGTTCTCGCGGTATCAACGGCCTTCCCAGTCGATTGTTCCACGATAGAACTTACGTTTGTTCCCATTGTCGTGATCGCCTATTCTCTCAAACCGCTATTTTAAGCCCGGTGAAGCATTTGCCTGACACCCGGACGCAGCGACATCACCATGAATATAAGCTATATCAGATGAATTTTTGATGAACTGACGAGTGGATTTGCTACTGCTTGGTCGCAATGAGAGAGCCTTGGGTGTGACAATTTTGCCAACCTCAATGGGGGTCGAAAGCAAAAATTAGTAATCATACACAATCTTGGATTTCATCGGCACGGGGAATTCAACATACAAAGTATAGCTGTCGTTTTCCTCGATCACTTCGATCTGACCGTTTAATTGTCGTGAAAACGCGTTGATCAGCCTTGAACCCAATCCGGTGCCCGCCTCGACCTCGCCATGACCGGTTGAATTTTTGACCGTCAAAAGAGCCATTTCAGGACCAGTGTATTTCAGGCTTACTTCGATCGCTCCCTTATCCGGCTGTCCGACCGCAACATGTTTCAG
>JAPKCR010000248.1 GCA_026421135.1 Sulfitobacter sp.
AAGGGAGTAGGCCCGGAAGGGTCTCGAGGGTTCGAATCCCTTCGTCTCCGCCATTTACTGGCCAAACTGCTGATATAGATCGATGTTACTTTTTAGGGAGGCGCAAATCCTCGCCTTGGCACAACTCATTGACGCAGCAGGGTAAGAATTGCCTCACCACATGAACTGGCAATATGTGAAAGCTGCCAGCCGCTCTGTAATAAGCGAGGGCTCAATTTCAATCACATTTGAAGATAATATTCTCCGTCTCGAATAAAAAGGCCCGCTAGTTTCTCGGCTCAATCCTCAGCTCAAATCAGCATATCATCCAGCCCAAGCGGCTTTGCTCTATGCTACTAGCTCTGGCATTCAGCGCACCGCAATTTCGGTTCGCAGGTCACCCGCTCGCTCCTATTTAAGTATTGAACAAGAAGTGCAGAACATCGCCGTCTTTTACGGTATATGCTTTACCTTCTGAACGCATTTTCCCTGCTTCTTTAGCAGGCCCCTCGCCACCCAGACTGACGAAATCGTTATAAGCGATAGTCTCGGCGCGGATGAAACCTTTTTCGAAATCACCGTGTATTACGCCTGCGGCTTTGGGGGCGGACGTGCCTTGCTTGATCGTCCAGGCACGCGCTTCTTTGGGGCCGACGGTAAAATAGGTTTCAAGGTGCAGCAATTCATATCCTGCACGGATCAGGCGATCTAGGCCGGCCTCGTCCAAACCCATTTCGGTCAAAAACATCTCGGCTTCGTCGTCTTCAAGCTGGCTGATTTCTTCTTCGATCTGAGCCGAGATAACGACAGCCGAGTTTCCTTGCGAAGCGGCCATTTCAGCGACTTTCGCAGACAGCGCATTGCCTTCTGCAGCCTCGGATTCACCGACGTTGCAAACATAGAGAACGGGCTTGGTGGTCAGCAACTGCAACATACGCCATGCCTTGGCGTCGTCTTCGTCAATTTTGATGGTGCGCGCGGGCTTTCCGTCTTCGATGGCAGCCTGAGCCAGCGCCAACAGCCGGTCTTGTTGGGCAGCATCTTTATCGTTGCCCTTTATCTTACGAACCAATCCTGCGCGGCGTTTCTCAATGCTCTCTAGGTCGGCCAGCATTAATTCGGTATCGATAGTCTCGGCATCGGCGACGGGGTCAACGCGGCCCTCGACATGGGTTACATCGCTGTCTTCAAAGCAGCGCAACACATGCGCAATTGCGTCAGTTTCGCGGATGTTGGCAAGGAACTGATTGCCCAAACCTTCGCCCTTGGACGCCCCTTTAACGAGACCTGCAATATCAACAAAGGTCATCCGGGTCGGAATAATCTGTTTAGAACCGGCAATCTCAGCCAATTTATCAAGGCGGGCGTCAGGAACCGCCACTTCGCCAACGTTGGGTTCAATTGTACAAAACGGAAAGTTCGCCGCCTGTGCTGCCGCTGTGCGTGTCAGCGCATTGAACAGGGTCGATTTGCCGACGTTCGGCAGACCCACGATACCCATTTTGAAACCCATGACATCCATCCTTTATGACTTGGCGCTGTCCTAGGGTTTTGCCGGGCTTTACGCAAGTCTTAGCGAGATCAGGGGTGGTTTCGCGTTTGGTAAATCAGGATCCATGCAAGAATGATAAACATTGGGTGGGTCAAACCGCCTGAAAAAATGATGGCAGGGATCCAGATCAACAGCACGATAATGGCCGTGAAAATGCGGCCTGTCAGCAGGATTGAGATTGGCGGGAGCAACAAGGCGAGTACATAATTCATAGCTGATAAATAGGGTCTGCCCCGGGAATTAAAAGACACAGCCCTTTGCGGGGGCCAAAAATTTCGATTTTCCTGGCCGGAATCCTTGGGAGATTTCGCGGCCCATCGGTAATGTGTTGCATTGATTTCTGTCTTTATATTCGGCATTGCAACGGTACCACGTAACAAGGGCTGCACCTATGACACGCATCGACGCAAAATTCGCTGAACTGAAATCGCAGGGCAAAAAGGCATTTGTGTCTTATGTCATGGCTGGCGATCCCGATTTTGACACTTCGCTTGAAATCGTACGTGGCCTGCCCGGTGCAGGCGTCGACATTATCGAACTTGGCATACCCTTCACTGATCCTATGGCCGATGGCCCTGCTATCCAACTTGCTGGTCAGCGCGCGCTTCAGGGTGGGATGACTTTGGATAAAACCCTTGCCCTTGCCGCCGCCTTTCGCGAGCAGGATGACACCACGCCGATTGTGTTGATGGGATATTACAACCCGATCTACTCAAAAGGTGTCGACAAATTTCTGGTTGCCGCCAAAAACGCAGGCGTCGACGGGTTGATCGTGGTTGATCTGCCGCCAGAGGAAGATGCCGAACTTTGCATTCCCGCCCAAGCGGCCGGCTTGAATTTCATTCGCCTTGCTACGCCTACAACTGACGACAAGCGCTTACCGCGGGTTTTGCAGAACACCTCGGGCTTTGTGTACTATGTCTCGATTACAGGGATCACCGGCTCAGCCGAGGCGGAGGCCAGCGATGTCGCCCCCGAGGTTGTGCGAATTCAAAAGGCCAGCGGGTTGCCGGTAATCGTTGGCTTTGGTGTGAACACCCCTGAAAAATCCGAAGCCATTGCTGCGGTTGCTGACGGTTGTGTCGTCGGGTCCGCTATTGTGTCAAAGATCGCGGGCGGTGCGACTGTGAAAGACGTTCTTGCTTTCGTTAAGACGCTTTCGGACGGTGCGCACCGCGCCTGAGTGCAATCCAATTGATTTCGGTGCCGTCTATTGGTTAGGTAATCTGACCAATATATAGGATGCCCGCTGATGCCCGTAATCACTACAATACAAGACCTCAAACGTCTGCACGAACGCCGCGTGCCGCGCATGTTTTATGATTACGCCGAATCGGGCAGCTGGACGGAACAAACCTTTCGCGAAAACACATCCGACTTTGACCAGATCCGTCTGCGCCAACGGGTCGCTGTCGACATGAGCGGTAGGACAACTGCAACCAAGATGATCGGCCAGGATGTCGCCATGCCCGTGGCCCTAGCCCCTGTCGGGCTGACCGGCATGCAACATGCTGATGGGGAAATCAAAGCCGCACGCGCGGCCGAAGCTTTTGGCGTGCCCTTTACGCTGTCCACCATGTCGATCAACTCCATTGAAGATGTAGCAGAGGCGACGACAAAGCCATTCTGGTTCCAGCTGTATACCATGCGCGACGAAGACTATGTCGCGCGCCTGATTCAGCGGGCCAAAGACGCAAAATGTTCGGCTTTGGTGATTACGCTTGATCTGCAAATCCTGGGCCAGCGCCACAAGGATCTGAAAAACGGCCTGTCCGCCCCACCTAAATTAACCGCGAAAACCATTGCAAATCTTGCGACGAAATGGTCGTGGGGAATTGAGATGCTTGGCGCAAAACGCAGGACGTTTGGCAACATTGTGGGCCATGTGAAAAACGTGGATGACACCGCCAACCTTGGCGCTTGGACCGCCGAACAATTTGACCCAACCCTTGATTGGGGCAAGATCGCCAAGCTGAAAGAACAATGGGGCGGCAAGGTGATCCTAAAAGGAATTCTAGACGCCGAGGACGCCAAGATGGCGCTTAAGGTTGGGGCCGATGCGATCATCGTCAGCAACCACGGTGGTCGGCAGTTAGATGGGGCCATCAGTTCGATCCGGGCCCTGCCCTCTATCCTTGAGGCTGTCGGCGATCAGGTCGAAGTGCATCTGGACAGTGGAATCAGATCGGGACAGGACGTTCTCAAGGCAATGGCGATGGGGGCCAAAGGTACCTATATCGGTCGCGCCTATATCTATGGTCTGGGCGCAATGGGCCAAAAGGGTGTCACAACAGCACTAGAGGTGATCCATAAAGAACTGGATTTGACCATGGCGCTGTGCGGTGAAACCTCGGTCGAGGCTTTGGGCAGACATAACCTTTTGATCCCAAAAAACTTCGAAGGTGACTGGCAAGATTGATCTATCGCAATTGAATGTTCCGGATACGCCAATTCCCATTTGAGTTGGTGTATCTGTGCAGAAAACACGCGTTAGAGAACAGCCACAGTCGAACTGTGGTCTCCCCCACACCCTTATCCGAGCCTTTTTAGCCTTTTCACAGCAACCAATCCCGTCTATACGCGCGGCTTCACGCGGACATACAGCCTTGGAGGATGTCCGCCCTAAACATATTGGAGAATAACATGGCTGGAGAGATTCCTGATCTTGAAGCTTTCGTACGGACGGGGACAGGCAAGGGCGCCGCTCGTCAGGCACGTCGTGATGGTATGGTACCGGGCATCGTGTTTGGCGGTGACGTTGACCCACTGCCGATCAACCTGGATTTCAACAAGCTGCTGACCAAACTGCGCGCCGGTCGTTTCCGCGCGACTTTGTTTAACATGAAGGTTGAAGGCCACGACGACGTTCGTGTGATCTGCCGCGACGTTCAGCGTCACGTTGTTAAAGACCTGCCAACGCACGTCGATTTCATGCGCCTCAAGCGCACCACCAAAATCAACCTGTACATCCAGGTTGAGGTTTCGGGCGAAGAAGAATGCCCTGGCCTGAAAAAAGGTGGCGTTCTGACGCTGGTCCGTCCTGAAGTTGAACTGGTTGTGACCGCAGGCGATATTCCTGATCACATCACAGTCGACATTTCCGGTCTGGAAATCGGCGATAGCGCAACAATCGCGAACGTCGTTCTGCCCAAGGGATCAAAGCCGGTTATTGACCGTGACTTCGTGATCGCTCAGGTATCTGCGCCTTCCGGTCTTGCCAGCCAAGACGACGACGAAGAAGAAGAAGATGTTGCAGCAGACGAAGTGCCAGCAACAGAAGTCAATGAAGACTGATAAAATCGGCCAACCTTTCAC
>JAPKCR010000249.1 GCA_026421135.1 Sulfitobacter sp.
ATCCATTACTTCGGCCGTTGGCATTTCGATAAGACCAGGTGTGCCGTATGTCGTAAAAGACTGGCCAGAAAGACTTGATGCACCCGTGATACCGGCCAAAAGCAAACCTGTGGCATAGACTATTCTTTTGGTCCGCTCTTGCATCTGCGGTCCTTCTTATTATTTATGCTCGATTGGCGAGCAATATATAATCGTACTGGGGATTTCACTTGGCTGGGGTGACAACACCGGCTTTTAGAACAGTGATGCGCCAGTTTTGCAACATAGACCAATAGGCTGATAAAATGTTGGGTAAGTGGTTTAAACGTTCCGAAGAACCGCCTGCACATTTCGATCCTGTGTGCCCAGATGAATCATTTATCGCGTTTGGCGACGTTCATGGTCGCTTTGATCTGCTTCAGCGGTTCCCAGAGAACAGACTAGGGGCTCAGCTTATCTTTCTTGGGGACATGATTGATCGGGGCGACCAAAGCGCTGATGTATTGAGAGTTCTGTTCGCCATCCCCGATTTGATTTGCCTGATGGGCAATCACGAGGAAATGATGCTCGACTTTATTGCTCAGCCCCAAACCCACGGCGGGCGTTGGTTGCGCTATGGTGGGCTGCAAACCCTCGATAGTTTTGGCGTTTCCGGCGTCGCAGAAACATCAAGCGGCGGAGAGCTTGAGTATGCACGCGACGCGCTTGTCGATGCAATGGGGCGTGATCTGTTAGATTGGGTTTCTAACCTGCCCAAATGCTGGACATCGGGGAACGTTGCATTCGTGCATGCCGGCGCAAACCCCACGGTTCCGATCGACGCACAAAGCAACCGCACGCTTCTTTGGGGGCACAAGGATTTCGGAAAAATCGCCAGAAAAGATGAAATGTGGATAGTCCATGGTCATACGATCACCGACAAACCGGAGATAAAGCCCGGCATCATATCCATAGACACTGGCGCTTATGCGACTGGAAACCTGACCGCCGCGACGATTGCGCCTGGCGATGTTTCTTTTGAATATGTCTGACGTTGCCAAACGACCCGATTTAACGCGAATTTAGCATCCGCCTTGCATGATCTGCCGATCACCGTTCGATTGGCAAAAGGCCCCGCAGGCAAATCATGGCGTTTCTTGACCATCCATCAAAGCAAATCAGGGTCAAGCCGACGCGCCCCGTTCAAGGGTTGTATGCGCGGGGCGGCAAACGATTGTTTGATCTTTCCGTGTGCTTGCTTTTGTTGCCAGCCGTCGGCACAACCGTTTTTTTGTTGTGGCTCGTTGCAAAGGCGTGCGCGCCATCCGGTTTTTTCGCGCATCCGCGTGTCGGGCGGAATGGCATCTTATTTCGCTGTTGGAAAATTCGAACGATGGGTGAAAATGCAGACCTTGCTCTGCATGATATATTTGAAGAACAGCCAGAGAGACGTTTGGAATGGGAGATCACCCACAAATTATCAAACGATCCACGCATTTTGCCTTTTGGAAGTTTATTGCGCCGGACAAGCTTGGACGAGCTTCCCCAGATCTGGAACGTTATTCGCGGTGACATGGCATTGGTTGGCCCCCGCCCCGTTACCAGGTCAGAGTTGTCATTGTTTGGCGATGCTCAGAAAGATTATCTGGCGATCAGGCCCGGCGTTACAGGGCTGTGGCAAGTAAAAGCACGCCGGGCTCCATGCTACATTCGCCGGGTAAAGCTTGACCGCCGATATGCGCAAAACGTCACTCTTGCTGGTGACTTGCGCATATTGCTTTGGACCCTACCCGTGCTTTTTCGACCCACCGGGCAATGACCAGCGCCACTCCCGGTGAAGCCAAAGTCAGCTATTCGAACCGAGCGTTAAACAAGCCCCTTGATACCAGTCGCCGTTGTTCCGGTGCTCAGTACGCGGGCAACCCGAAACGGATAAACCACTCCGGCCAGAAGGTTTGGCAGCGTTACTGTTTCCCCATTTTTCAAAACGGCCGACACGTCGCCGGTACCTGAAACCATTATTGCTCGGGTGACCTGCGCGACATCTGTCGTGTCGTCGGGCGCGATCGCAAAACCGCCACAAATCGGGCCAGTAAGTCCGGCGCTAAAGTCATCGAAATTGTCAATTGTAGGCATATCTGTCTCCGTGATGAGGTTGCCAGACCATCCTTCACGAAGGTTTATCTATCCTTAAATCAACGCACGCCCCGCTCGGCAGGGCGCGCGTTGAATGTAGGATAC
Organism: Sulfitobacter sp.; assembly: GCA_026421135.1. GTDB lineage: Bacteria > Pseudomonadota > Alphaproteobacteria > Rhodobacterales > Rhodobacteraceae > Sulfitobacter. Next base: position 2,200 of record JAPKCR010000249.1, read on the forward strand.
AAGCCGGGGTTCAGACGACTTTGCCGTGGCAATGCTTGAACTTTTTACCAGACCCACAAGGACACTCACCATTGCGCGATGGGTTGCCCCAAGTCGTCGGATCATCCTCATTGAAACCATTCGACGCGGTGTCATTTTCTACGGCCGCAGCAGCAGCTGGGGCCTGACTTGCCTGCATTTGCGCAACCATCTCGCGCTGTTCTTCTTCCGTCATCGGGCGAATTTGACCCAGTTTTTGCGTGACGTCAGTCCGAAGGCTATCGAGCATCGATTCAAATAATTGAAAGGATTCGTTTTTGTATTCGTTCAAAGGATCGCGCTGGGCGTAGCCACGGAATCCAACGACAGAGCGCAGATGTTCTAGCGTTAACAAATGATCACGCCATTTCGAGTCGATCGCCTGCAAAAGAACCTGCTTTTCAATATTGCGCATGTTCTCGGCACCGAACTGTTCCGTCTTAGCAGCCATTTGTTTGCCACAGGCCGCCGTCAGGCGCTCGCGGATCACTTCGTCATCCACGCCTTCCTCTTCACACCACGAAACGACAGGCACGTCGATGTTCAAATGCTCAAGGACTGCCTGCTGAAAACCCTTGGTATCCCATTGGTCTGCATATGTTTTTTGCGGCATGAACTGGTCGATCAGATCGTCGATTACCTGTTCGCGCATGTCCGATGTGATCTCGGACAAATCAGCGGCTTCCATAATGTCTCGACGCTGGCCAAACACAACTTTGCGCTGGTCATTCATCACATCATCAAACTTCAACAGCTGTTTGCGAATGTCAAAGTTACGGCCTTCGACCTTGGCTTGTGCGCGCTCAAGCGACTTGTTGACCCAAGGGTGAATGATCGCTTCGCCCTCTTTCAAGCCCAAGGTTGTCAGCACTTTCTCCAGCCGCTCTGAACCGAAAATGCGCATCAAATCGTCTTCCAACGACAGATAGAACGACGAACGACCCGGGTCACCTTGACGGCCTGACCGGCCGCGCAACTGGTTATCAATGCGACGGCTTTCATGACGCTCTGACGCGAGAACATACAGGCCGCCAGCCTCAATTACTTTTTTCTTTTCGTCAGCGTGTTCAGCTTCGATTTTGGTACGGATTGCCACCGGATCTGCATCTGGGTCAGCATCCAATGCTTCTAGCACCTTCAACTCGACGTTACCGCCCAGCTGAATGTCAGTCCCACGCCCGGCCATGTTTGTGGCGATCGTCACAGCACCCAATTTACCAGCATCTGCAACAATCTGCGCCTCTTGCTCGTGCTGGCGGGCGTTCAAAACGTTGTGGGGGATACCCGCTTCCGTCAGCATCTGGCTTAGCATCTCTGACTTTTCGATCGAAGTCGTACCCACCAATGCGGGTTGACCCTTGGCATGGGCGATCTTAACTTCTTCGATCATCGCCTGATATTTCTCAAGCGCGGAACGGTAGACCTGATCGTCCTCATCAACGCGCGCAACAGGCACGTTCGTTGGAACAACAACCACACCAAGTCCGTAGATTTCAGCGAACTCTTCGGCTTCGGTTTCCGCGGTACCAGTCATGCCAGCCAGCTTGTCATACAAGCGGAAGTAGTTTTGGAATGTCACCGATGCCAGCGTCACGTTCTCTGGCTTGATGTCGACGTGTTCCTTGGCTTCAATCGCTTGGTGCAGGCCATCTGACATGCGCCGTCCTGCCATCATCCGGCCTGTAAATTCATCGATCAGCATGACCTCTCCGTCACGAACGATGTAATCTTTGTCACGCTGGAACAGCTTGTGCGCACGCAATCCTTGATTGACGTGATGCACAATCGATGTGCTCTCGGGGTCATACATGGTCAGACCCTCCTCAAGCAAACCACGCGCATGCAGTTCTGTCTCAAGAAACTCGTTACCCTCATCGGTGAAGGTCACATTGCGAGTCTTCTCGTCCAGCTCATAGTGATCCTCTTGAAGCAGCGGGATCACATCATCGACGATCTTGTACATCTCGGACCGGTCTTGCGAGGGGCCGGAAATAATCAGTGGAGTCCGTGCCTCATCGATCAGAATGCTATCGACCTCGTCCACAATTGCGAAATTGTGATGGCGTTGGAAAATTTGACTCAGCTCAGACTTCATGTTGTCGCGCAGATAGTCAAAACCCAGCTCGTTGTTAGTGGCATAGGTGACATCGCAATTATAGGCGGCGCGCTTGTCTTCTTCGGTCATGTTGGATACGGCGGCCCCGGTCGTCAGGCCCAACGATGCAAACACCTTGCCCATCCAGTCAGCGTCGCGCTGCACCAGATATTCGTTCACCGTGACGATGTGAACACCCTTGCCTGTCAGCGCATTAAGGTAAGCAGCCAGCGACGCGGTCAAAGTTTTGCCTTCACCGGTCTTCTGCTCAGAGATATTGCCCTGATGCAGGAAAATGGCCGACATCAACTGCGTATCAAACGCCCGCAAACCCAAGGTGCGTCGTGCGCCCTCGCGGCAGTTGGCATAAGCTTCGGGCAAAAGGTCGTCCAGACTTTCGCCGTCCAATGCCCGCTTGCGCAGCTCTTCCGTTTTTTCCTTGAGACCCTCATCGGTCAAAGCAAGAAATTGATTTTCCAGCGCGTTGATTTGTTCAACCAGCGGGCGAGTCGCCTTGATTTTGCGGTC
>JAPKCR010000250.1 GCA_026421135.1 Sulfitobacter sp.
GAAGATCATGTTGGCGAACTGGCCAAGGGTCGTCCAGGTTTTCTGACCGTTGACGATGTAATGCGTGCCTTCTTCGTTCAGCACGGCCTCGGTCTTGAGCGAGGCAAGGTCGGAACCGGCACCCGGCTCGGAGTACCCTTGGCACCACCAGTCTTCGCCTGACAGGATGCGGGGTAGCCAGTAATCGTTCTGCTCTTGCGAGCCGAATTTTTGCAGCACAGGGGCCAACATCGACAGACCGAACGGCACAATGCGCGGAGCGTAATGTGCGGCGGCTTCTTCCTCAAAAATGTGACGTTGAACGGCATTCCACTCGGCACCACCAAATTTTTTCGGCCAGTTCGGGGCCAACCAGCCCTGAGCGTTCAGGATGGCATGCCATTCTTCCTGACCGGCTTTGCCCAACTCTTCGCCCTTGCGAATTTTATCGCTCATTTCCTTGGGAAGCTTTTCTTCTAGAAAGGCGCGCACTTCGGCGCGGAATGCCTTTTCTTCGTCGCTATAGCTCAGATCCATTAATCTTTCCTCCGGTTGATGTCGTTCGGGCGTGGCACCCTTGTTCATTTACTTTGCGATGGCTTTGTTCAGGTCATCAAATGTGCGACCCTCTGCCACCAGTTGTTTCAGCAGCGGCGCGGGTTCCCAGAACCATGCGTCGTCTTTGGCGTAGGTTTCGATATCGGCCAGCAACGCAGGCAACCCTTGCAAGTCAGCCCATTTCATCGGGCCGCCCCAATAGCGTGGGAAGCCATAGCCAAACAGCAGCACCATATCGACATCGAGGGGACGTTTCGCGATGCCTTCGCCCAGCAGTTTCGCGGCCTCGTTCACCATTGCAGCCATATAGCGGCGCACGATTTCGGCGTCTGAGAATTCACGCGGGGCGATGCCCAGCTCTTTGCGCTCCGCCTCGATCAAAACGGGTACTTCGGGGTTCGGAATACCTCCGCGGGTGCCTGCCTCGTAGACGTAGAAACCCTTGCCAGTTTTCTGACCAAAGTTACCGGCCTCGCAGATTTTGTCGGGATATGTCGGCACGCGTTCTGCCGCATGACGGCCAGCCGCTTTGCGTTTGCGTGTGGCCCAGCCGATATCAAGGCCGGCGAGATCGCCCACCGCGAAGGGCCCCATCGCAAAGCCGAAATCAACCAGCGCTTTGTCGATCTGATAGGGCGACGCGCCGTCCAGCACCATATGGTCGGCGGCGGTACGGTAGGTCGCCAGAATACGGTTGCCGATAAAGCCGTCACAAACACCTGCGCGGACCGAAATCTTGCCCAACGCCTTGCCAAGGGCAAAGCCGGTTGCAACGACGTCAGGCGCAGTCTTGTCGGCCACGACCACTTCGAGCAGTTTCATGATATGCGCAGGAGAAAAGAAGTGCAGCCCGATCACGTCAGCGGGGCGCGAGGTGCTGGCAGCGATTTCATTAATGTCGAGATAGGATGTATTCGACGCCAGGATCGCACCAGGCTTGCAAACGGCGTCCAGCTTTCCAAACACTTCTTTTTTAACGTCCATGTTTTCAAACACGGCTTCAATCACCAGATCAACGGACGCAAGGCTGTCATAGTTGATCGACACCTCAAGCGCGGTGGTGGTCAACCCGTCGTACTTCATCTGGCTGATCTTGCCACGCTTCAGCGCACCCGACAGGTTGCCCGCGATACGTCCACGTGCGGCTTCGGCGGCCTCAGGTTTCATCTCGATCAGCACGACATTGAAACCGGCCAACAGCGCCGCCGTGGCGATCCCAGCGCCCATTGTGCCGCCGCCGATGATGCCGATGGATTGCAACGCGCGTGACGCGACGTTTTTCAGCTCTGGCAGGTTGCCAACGGCACGTTCGGAAAAGAACGCGTGGATCATGCCTTGGCGTTGATCGGTCTTCATCAGGTCCATGAATATATCGCGCTCGGCCTGCATACCTTGATCAAAGGGCAGCTCGCTGCTGGCTTGAACGGCACGTACCGCATGCGCCGGCGATACCTGACCACGGGCCTTTTTCAACGCGCCGTTATAGGCAGCATCCCAGTCGATTGCGTCGGGTGCAGACATTTCGCTGACTGCACGGCGAGGTGCCGCGTCAGCAACCAAACTTTCGGCATAGGCCAAGCCGACCTCTTCGGGGTCGCCTTCGACGATTTCGTCAATGATGCCCAACTTCATTGCTTCGTCAGCTTTGACCTGACGGCCCGTGGTAATCAGATCAAGCGATGCATCAACACCGATCAGGCGTGGCAAACGCTGGGTCGCACCGGCACCGGGGATCAGGCCAAGGTGAACTTCGGGCAGGCCAACGCGGGCAGTCGGCTGGGCAATGCGGTAATGCGCGGACAGCGCAATCTCAAGACCTCCGCCCAAGGACACACCATGCATCGACGCGACCACAATCAGCGGTGATGCTTCGATACGTTTGCAGACATCAGGCAAATACGGTTCCAGCGGTGTTTTGCCAAATTCAGTGATGTCAGCACCGGCGATAAAGGCGCGGCCTTCGCCAACGATAAGCACCGCTTTGACACCTGCGTCAGCCTCGGCTTGGGCCATACCCGCAACCAGACCTTCGCGCACGGCATGTGATAAGGCATTTACCGGTGGGTTCTGAATGCGCAGCACGGCGACGTCGCCCTTGCGTGTGTAATTGATCTTATCGCTCATCTGTCAAATTCCTGTCTTTTCACGTTAGTCGCGGCGGCTTAGTGCCGGAGTGCGACCTGTGCGTTGTTCAAGCGCGCGCACAAGTTCGCGCAGCGCAGGGCCAACTTCTTCCCGGATCCGATCGTCGGACAAATCACTTGGCATTGCCCCGCAGGTAAACGCCACCGGTTCGCCGAATTCTTCGGCAAAATAGGGAACGCTTACGGCATTTACGGTGCTGGCATAGCGCGTGCCCTTAGGTGCGTAGGTGAAACCTTGCCCGATCAATTGCGAATATCCCTCCGAGCGGAACTCTCGCATATCCGCTTCGGGCGTCAACTGCCCAAAGCGTTCTTCGCCTAGTGACGCCACGACGGCCATGCCTGAGGATGACCCAAACACCGGAATCCGGTGCCCCGGCTCTAGCCAGATGGTTGATGCATTTCGCGGACGCCATGTGCGCACCAGCAGCATTTTAGAATCGTCCCGCACGGCGACCAGCGCCAAAGTGCCAGTGTCATCGGCCAATTGCTGCATCGCCTTGGACGCCAAATCAAGGAAATTGACCGCGACCGAGGCAACAGATCCCAAGGCGATGGCCGAAGGCCCCAAGCGGAACCTGTCATTGCGCCCGCCGTGGCTAAGGTAACCCAGTTCGCACAATGTATATGTCAGTCGCGAAACGGTTGGCTTTGGCAGGCCCGTCCGTTCGGCAATTTGCGCATGGGTCAGGCCGCTGTCGCTTGCCCGAAAGGCGCGCAATACGGCCAGCCCACGGGCAAGCGTGTTTGCAAACTTGCGATCTGTTCCGTCTGTTTTCATCGCGCACCCAAGGGGATCAGCAGGGATATCATCGGAAAGGACATAATCAGGATCAGCACGATAAAGTCCACGCTTAGAAAGCGGGTGATGCCTGCAAAGATCTTATCGATCGGGGCGTCTTTGCCCACGACGTTGGCGATTACAAACACGTTCAGGCCGACTGGCGGTGTAATCAGGCCAATCTCAAGCAGCTTGATCACCACAACACCGAACCAGATCAGGTTCAGGTCATAACTTTCGACCAACGGGATCATCAACGGCAGGGTTAGAACCATGATACCGATTGGATCAAGGAACATGCCCAAAACCAGATAGATCACTGCAATTGCGATCAGCAAAGCCACCACGGAAAGCTCGGCATCAGACACGACGTTCACAATCATCGGAGCAACATTGGTCAGCGCGATGAATGCCACAAATATCTTGGCCCCTGCCGCTATGAAAAAGATGGCTGAGGTCTGAATGCAGGTTTCCTTGACCGCGTCCCACAACCCTTGAAGGTTCAGCTTGCCTTGGGCAAAGCCGATCAATGTGGCGGCGACCACGCAAACGGCTGCGGCTTCGGTCGCGGTAAAGATACCGCCGTAGATGCCGCCGATGATCAAGACGAACAACATGACAGCAGGCCAGCTATCAATCGCAGCCCGAAATCGCTCTCTTGAGGAATAACGCACATCGGTTGGCGGTGCGATCTCGGGTGAATACCAAACCCAGACGGCAATAACGAGGATGAACCCTGCCAATGTCAGCAGGCCAGGCAACACACCCGCAAGAAACAGGGACGAGATCGAAGTTTCGGTAAAGATCCCATAGATGATGAACAGAACCGATGGCGGGATCAATGACCCCAGCGTGCCGCCTGCCGCAACCGATGCAGTTGCCAGCCGCGGGTCATAGCCCATGCGCAGCATCTCAGGTGTGCAGATCCGACCCATTGTCGACGCGCAGGCGATCGAGCTGCCGGTGATGGCTGAAAAGCCACCGCAGCCCATAACGGACGCCATTGCAACACCACCGGGCAAACGGGTCAGCCAAACCTTGGCGGCGTGGTAAATCTTGGTCGTGATGTCGGCGCGGTATGCGATATGGCCCAGCGCCACAAACAGCGGGATCATCGACAAATCATAGGAATGGATCAAATCGAAGGAATTCGAGAACACCATCGACGTGGTGGCACGGATGGCGCGTTCGGGCATGAAGGTGCCGGTTCGAAACGCAAAGATAAAGAAGGTACCGATTGTCGCGACCGATGCCAAAGCAAAGGCAATCGGCACGCGCATGGCGAGCAAAAACAAGACCGCGCCAAATGCGATCAGACCAATGGTTGATGCGTCCATTACAGCGCCTCCGTTTCAGCGAG